>JADYZS010000450.1 GCA_020853075.1 Anaerolineae bacterium
AGGCCCAGCACAGGGTCACGATCCTGGGCGGCGTACAGCCCCGTCAGGTCATAGACGCCCAACCCTTCGTCGGGGCCCACCATCACCTGGTTCCGGGAATCGGTGGAGATGGGCGACGGCAACTGGTAGTCAAAGATATTGGAGGTCAGAATCCGGTGGCTGAGGTTGAAGTGCCTGACCTCGCTCCAGGAGCCTTGGGGCACTTCCGAGCGGACACGCCAGTAATAGGTCCCACTCGGAGGCCGCACCGTTCGCCCCTGGAACGGAACGTAATGGAATGAAAGGGGTTGCGCCTCATCCACAATCTCGGTGAAGGCGGCATTGGTCGCGATCTGGACGCGGTAGCGGGTCGTGCCGGTGATAGGATACCACCCTAAGATGGGCGCATCCACCACTACTTCGTGGCCGTCAGCGGGATAGAGGAGTGTCACGGTATTTTTACGAGGAAGGCCGGGATTCGCCGGGTCAATACGCGCCAACTGCACCGACTCGGCTGCCAGTTGCAGACCTTCGCGATAGGCCTTTACCCGCCAATAATAGAGGCCAGTCGTCAGGTTGTTGAAGGGATGGTCTGTCGTGGGGGCTGCTGCCTGTCCCGCCGTCTCCACCACGAAATCGGGGCTGCCAAAGGCCGGATCATCGTCCACTTCCAGCAGGTAATGATCGGCTGTCGGGAACGGCGGGCCGATGGAGTGATCGTGAACCGTATCCCAGACGAAGAGCGGGAAGCCCACGGTAGGGTCGTTCACTACGGGCGTCAGATCGGGGCGCGCTTCGTAGTAAGGGGTCGGGAAGATGGGGCTGGCACTGAAGGGAAACCCGAAGGTGAAACTACGCGTCTCGCTCCACGGGGTCAGATTGCCGCGGCCATCCGCGCCGCGCACCTTCCAATACCAGGTCAACGCCACCCGCAGATCCCAGAATTCGGCCTGCGCGTACCACGGGGCGAAGACCTCCCTCTTGTACGGCGTGGCAAAGCCGGGCGACTCGTCAATCCAAATCTCATACTTCTCTGCCCCGGCGACAGGGGCCCAGGCAAAGACGGGATGCGGCGCTCCCGTCCAGTTGTTCATGGGCCACAGCAATTCAGGTACCAGGTGCCAGCGCATCTCCAGGCGGCGCACGGCACTGTAGGAGCCGCTGTTGCCTACGGCATCCACCGCGCGCACGCGCCAATAGTATTCCTGATCGTTCGCCAGCCCATTCGGGGGACAGAAGGTGGTATTGCGGGTCGCATAGGTGGTGATGGCGGCGCTGAAATCGGGCGCGGTGCTGATCTCAAGGAAGTATTGTTGAGCACCGGCCACAGCCGTCCACTCAAAATTGGGGGCAAACGTGGCGATCAGGTTATGCTGAGGAGAAAGAAGGACGGGTGCGCCGGACCACGAGACGGTGAAGGCGCGCGCCTCGCTGGGCGTGCCCAGATGGCCTTGCCGATCCAGGGGAGTCACCCGCCAGTAGTAGCGGTTGTTGCCCAACTTGCTGGTCGGCGTGTGGCTTCTCGTCAGGGTCGTCGCCTGGTAGTTCGGGCTCGTGAAGGAGGGGTCGTCGTCAATCTCAAACTTGTAACTGGCGGCGCCGGTCACTGGCGTCCAGGTGAACCCGTCCCCATCAAACGCCTCCAGCACCGCCTCGGCCGGCGGCGATAGGAGGATAGGAAGGAGCGTGCCACCGTCACCCCAATCCTTCGTAAAACTGCGCACCTCGCTGTAAGAACCCCATTCTGCCGCGTCTCCGGCACGCACGCGCCAATAATAGACGCCGTCGGCCAATGCCATCTTAGGCGTATAAACCAGCGCGATGGTGTCGCTCTCGTCTATCGGCGAGGCAAAACCGGAGGACGCGCTGATCTGAATGTGGTAGCGCGTCGCCCCGGACGCGGCCGCCCAGCGGAAGGTAGGCACGCCGACGGGTGGCTCGCTGGTTCCCGTCGTGATCGCCCCGTCTTCCGGCGCCATCAAGATCGGCGGTGAAGGCGCGTCGGGCGCGGCCCAGGCAATGCCTCCCTGGCTACATACGATTGAGAAGAGGAGGATAAGGGATAACCAGTGTCCGCGCCGTTTCCGTGAGGGGAAGAAATGCACATTACTCATAGTCTATCTCCATCGCCCCGGAGGTTGCACTTCATGATAACATGAAGACAGGCGCGAGGGAATGGGAAATTGTGCCCAGTGGCGTGATAGTTCAGGCGAACAACATTAACACAAGATTAAACGATTTGCGTTTTACGGCGGCATGATGTACACTTAAGCATCCTTAAATAAAAGGAGAAAAGCCGTTTATGTCGGCAGAGGGCCGCGAGAAAGCCCTGGAGACAACTCTCGCCACGCTGCGCAAACGCTTCGGCGACGGCGCCATCATGAAGATGGGAGACGCGCGCCAACTGGTGGTGGACGCCATTCCCACCGGCGCTCTGTCGCTGGACATCGCGTTGGGCGTGGGCGGCATTCCTCGCGGTCGCGTGACCGAGATCTACGGCCCGGAGGATTCGGGCAAGACGACCATCTGCCAGCACATCATCGCCGAGGCGCAGCGGCTGGGGGGCGTCGCGGCCTTCGTGGATACCGAACATGCCCTGGACCCCACCTACGCCCGGCACTGTGGCGTGAACGTGGACAACCTCTACATCTCGCAACCTGACACAGGCGAGCAGGCGTTGGAGATCGCGGAGGCGCTGGTACGCAGCGGCGCGGTGGACGTGGTGATCATTGACTCGGTGGCCGCGCTGGTGCCGCGAGCGGAGATAGAGGGCGAGATGGGCGAGCCGCAGATGGGCTTGCAGGCGCGGCTGATGAGCCAGGCCCTGCGCAAACTGGCGGGGGCCATCAAGCGCTCTAATACGGCTTTGGTCTTTACCAACCAGTTGCGCCAGAAGATCGGCGTCATGTTCGGCAATCCGGAGACGACCACGGGCGGCATGGCCCTCCGGTTCTATGCCTCGGTACGGCTGGACGTGCGCCGCGTGGAATCCATCAAGCAGGGAGAAGAAGTCATCGGGAACCGGACGCGGGTCACCGTTAAGAAGAACAAGGTGGCTGCGCCTTTCCGGGTGGCGGAGTTTGACATCCTGTACAACCAGGGCATCTCGCGTGAGGGCGATTTGCTGGACGTCGCAGTCGGCATGGGCCTCATTGACAAAAGAGGCTCGTTCTTTTCTTATGGCGACACCCGGCTCGGCCAGGGGCGCGAGAACGTGAAGGAAACGCTGCGCCAGGGTGTAGGACTGGCGCGTGAGATTGAGAACAAGATCCGCAGTGGCGCGGGGTTACCTGTACACCCTGCGTCCATCTCGCTTGCTCCCGATGCAGCCTAGGAGCGCGGGTCTGCCATCGCTATCATAATGGGTTTATGAGCAACCTTTTCGTTGTGTTCGTCGTCTGGTCCGGGCCTGGGCATTACCCCAGGGCGAGGCCGCTCGGTAGCGAGGGGTCTGGTATGGCTGTGCCTTGTTCATACCACCCCACTCTTCCGAAGGTGTTGGACTCTGGGTAGGAATTGTTCCTGACTCGCTCAGGGTTTGTGCATTTGTAGGGAGGATCAGCCGAGAACCGACGTGTCGTTCCACTCTGTAAGGTGGAGCCGCCAGCGGGTTGCGCCCCAAAAGAAGCCGTGGCAGAAAGCCACGGCTTTGTGTTGCACGGCAGGTACGATGCCCGGTATCATTACGGCCCTGCGCCTGCACAGGCGCAACCGGCAGCGAGTAGAAGTTTATCTGGACGACCAACGGGCCTTCACCCTGACGCTGGTGGAAGCAGCCCATCTACGGCGCGGCCAATCTCTGAGCGATGAAGAGATCGTGGCGCTGCAAGCACGTGATGCGCAGGAGCGCGCACACGAGGACGCGCTCCGTTACTTGAGTTACCGCGCCCGCAGCGCGGTGGAGATAGAGCGTTACCTGGCCGGCCGCCAGATTCCGCCAGCGGTGATTGAGGCGGAGGTGCAACGCCTGCAAGAGAGCGGCCTGTTGGACGATGCGGCCTTCGCCCGCGCCTGGGTGAACGAGCGAGAGGAGTTTCGCCCCCGCAGCCCGCGCGCCTTGCGCCAGGAGTTGCGGCAGAAGGGGCTGGACGAGGAGACGATTACCCAGGCCATCACTGGCATAGACCCGGAGACCAGCGCCTACGAAGCCGCGCGGGGCCGGGCGGCGCGGCTCGGTGGCCTGGACTATTGGCAGTTTCGCCACAGGCTGGGCGCCTTTCTGGCCCGCCGTGGCTTTGACTATGACATAGTTCGCACGGTGGTGGATCGCCTTTGGCGCGAAGAGCGTGGGGCGTCGCCACCTCAGGACGATGCACTAAACGAACCAACGTCACTCTTATAAGGAATGTGGAGGAATGGAATGGGCGAATTAGGTTTGCTGGTGGAGCTTGTCGTCGCCCTTGTGATCGCGGTCATCGCCTTTGCTCTCGGTTACGTCCTGCAGAGGTACCAAAGCGAATCCAAACTGAAATCGGCCCAAGCGCGCGCAGATCAGGTTTTGGCCGAGGCCGATGCGACAGCAAAGGATTTGATTCTGAAGGCGAAGGACGAAGGCATCCGTCGGCGCGCTGAGGTAGAACGAGAGAGCAGCCAACGACGACGCGAAATACAACGGCAAGAGGAGCGCATCCAGGCACGCCAGGAGGCTATTGACCGCAAGGCAGAACAGATAGAACAGCGCGACCGGCGCATCAACGAACGGCAGAGCCAACTGGACAAGCGGTTCAACAAACTGGAGGAAATGGAGCAGGCCCGCCGGACAGAATTGGAGCGCATCTCGGGCCTGAGTTCAGAGGAGGCGAAGGGCTTGCTCCTGCAAGCAGTAGAAGTAGAGGCCCGTAACGATATGGCCCGCGTCATCCGCGAGATAGAGGGCCAGGCACGGGAAGAGGGCGAGAAGAAGGCGCGAGAGATCGTCTCCCTGGCGATTGAGCGCGTGGCGTCGGACCAAGTCAGCGAGACCACTGTTACCTCCGTGGCATTGCCCAGCGATGAAATGAAAGGGCGTATCATTGGCCGTCAGGGACGCAACATCCGCGCGATTGAGAATGCCACCGGCGTGGACCTGGTGGTGGACGACACGCCGGAGGCGATCTTGATCTCTTGCTTCGACCCCGTGCGGCGCGAGGTCGCACGGATGGCGCTCAGCAAGCTGGTGCAGGATGGGCGTATCCATCCGGCGCGGATAGAGAAAGAGGTGGAGAAGGCACAGGAAGAGGTAGAGCGGATTATCCGCGAGGAGGGCGAGCGCGCCGTGATTGAGACCGGGCTGCAAGGACTTCACCCAGAGATCGTCAAGCTGGTCGGGCGGCTCAAGTTCCGCTCATCATACGGCCAGAACCAGCACGCGCACGCCATTGAGACGGCACACCTGGCCGGTATCCTTGCTGTGGAATTGGGAGCCGACGTGAAGGCGGCGAAAATGGGGGGCCTGTTGCACGATCTGGGCAAGGCGGTCAGCCACGAACAGGAAGGCCCTCACGCGCTGGTAGGTGCGGATATCGCCCGCCGCTACGGCGTGCCTGCTAAAGTGTGCAATATCATCGCTTCGCATCACGGCGAAGAGGAACCGCAGAGCCTGGAGTCTGCCCTGGTCGCCGCGGCAGATGCCATCTCCGGGGCGAGACCCGGCGCTCGCCGCGAGTCCATTGAAACCTACATCAAGCGGGTGCAGGCGTTGGAAGACGTCGCGAACTCCTTCCCTGGCGTCGCGCAATCCTTCGCCATCCAGGCCGGACGGGAGGTGCGCATCCTTGTCAGGCCTGGGGAGATAGATGATCTGGCTACGATCCAACTTTCCAAGAATATCGCCAAGAAGGTAGAGGAGAGCCTGGAGTATCCCGGCCAGATCAAGGTGACGGTGATTCGTGAGACGCGCGCGGTGGATTACGCCAAATAGGTCGTGCGTGAATCGTAAAACGTGAAGGATATGAGCCTGAGTGTTTGCCCACTCAGGCTTCTTCACACCATGATACCCCTGCCCCACATTTAGGAGAGCTTATGACCGGCAGACAGAACGTTGCAGCGGCGTTCTCGCAAGATGGCTCCCGCGAGATTCCCGTCGTCATCTGCTACGAGGGCATCTACATTCGCGACCATTGGGACCAACTGACCTCGTGCCCGTGGTGGTACCAGCAGTCGCCGGGTATCGCACAGCAACTGGCCTGGCGGCGCGACGTTTTCGCCAAAACCGGACACGATTGGTTTGAACTCCCTCGCTTCCATGCCAGCCAGGACTGGCGCAATCTCTCGTTGAAGGTGCGCCCGGACGGCGTCTATCACGTTGACAAGCGCACAGGCGCGGAGAGGAAGTTGTCCAGGCCACAGATCGGCGGTTGGTCGGAGGAAGCGAAGGTGCAATCGGTGCATCCTGAGCATCTGGCAGATACGCCCGACGAGATAGACCGGCTGATCCCCAGTCCCGACGGTTTTGCTGCCGGTCAGGTTTTGACCGGCAGCAAGAACGATCTGGCCTCTGCCATCCTGAAAGAATTCGGGGAAACCATGTTTCCCATCATTCACGTCAACGCGCCCCTGTGGAATACGTATAGCCTCTGGGGATTTGAGGGCATGATGAATATGATCGGCGAGCGGCCCGATCTGGTAGAATATGCCTGTCAACGCAACCTGACCCTTGCCCTGCGCGCCGTGCGTGAAGCCGCGGCCCTCGGCGCGGCCGGGATCTGGATTGAAGATTGCCTGACCGACCTGATCAGCCCCCGCAAGTTCGCAACCTTCAACGTCCGCTTTCTCAAACCGCTGGTTGAGGAGATTCGCGCGGCCGGCATGGTGAGCATCCATTATTTCTGTGGCGACCCCGCCGGCAAGTGGGATCACCTTTGGGATGTGGATGCCGACGCGCTCTCGTTGGAGGAGAGCAAGAAGGGCTTCGCCATTGAGATTGACGCGGTGGTGGAAAGGGTGCGAGGTCGCCGCACCGTGCTGGGTAACCTGGACGCCGTCAAGGTGCTCCCCTACGCCACTGAGGAAGAGTTGCGCACAGAGATCGCGCGGCAAATCGCCGCAGGGCGGCGCAACGGCAGCCGGTTCATCATGAGCATCGGGAGCCCGGTGACGCCAGGGACGCCGGTAGAGAGGGTGCGTCTGTACTGCGACCTGGTACGAGAACTGGGCGCTGCCTAGAAACTGCCGAGGTATCACAAGAAGGGCGACGGGCCAAAGTCCGTCGCCCTTTTTACGTGCCTGCCCGGATCGCCCGTAGGGGCAGTTCTTGTCTGACGCGCCGCCGCAGTTGGCCGCAGCCCGCGTCAATCTCAATGCCACGGCGCAGGCGCAACGTGGCGGGGATGCCACGCCGTTTGAGTTCGGCCACAAAGTCGCGCGTGCGCTCCGGTGGCGAGGGTTGAAACGGAGAACCTTCCACCGGGTTGAGGGGAATCAGGTTGACGTGGCAAAGCAACCCATCTAACAGGTCGGCCAGCTGGCGCGCCTGGATCAAATCATCGTTGATGCCGCCCATGAGCGCGTATTCAAAGGAGATGCGCCGGCGCGTGCGCTCCACGTAATGGCGGCAGGCGACCAGGAGTTGCGCGATGGGGTAGCGGCGGTTGATGGGACCGAGTCGGTTGCGCAGTTCGTCCGTCGGCGCGTGGAGGCTCACCGCCAGGCCGATCTGCAACGGCTCCTCGGCCATGCGCTCAATGCCGGGCACGATGCCGACGGTGCTGAGGGTGACGTGGCGCGCGCCCAGGCCGAAGCCTTGCGGGTCTGTCAGCATCCGCAATGCCTGCCAGGTGGCATTATAGTTGGCGAAAGGTTCGCCCATGCCCATGACGACGATGTTGGTGACGTTTGTCGGGCGGCGAACCGGCGCGGCGTCGCGGCCTCCCGCCTCCGGGTCATGCAACCAGCGCGCGTAGTGGAGCACCTGGGCTACGATCTCGCCCGGCGTGAGGTTGCGGGTGAAGCCGCTGAGGCCGGTCGCGCAGAAGGGACACCCCATGCCACACCCCGCCTGGGTGGAGATGCAGAGGGTGCGCCTCCTGTCATAGAGCATGAGGACCGTCTCAATTGCCTGGCCGTCGCTCAGGGTGAAGAGGGCTTTGCGGGCCATGCGGTCACGGGAAACGGTTTCCGTTGCCAGTACCAAAGGGTTCAGCGTGGCTTCCGCGGCCAGGCGGGCGCGCAGCGAGGCGGAGAGGTTTGTCATGCGCGCGGGGTCGGTCTCCAACTCCCGCAGGAGCCAATGTCGTACCTGGTCAGCCCGGTAGGTGGGTTCGCCCCAGGCGGCCATCTGCTCTCTGAGTTCCTCGCGGGTCATGTCCAGGATATGGACGCGCTCGCTCATGGGGAGAGTATAGCCGAGGGGATAGGCAAAGTCAAGGGGAATCTAAGTTTTCCGCCAGGCGGCGGCCAGCGCGGTCAGGTCGGGGAAGACCCAATCGGGCTGCACGGGGAGGTGAGGCAAATCAGCCTCGCGGGTGACGCCGGTCAGAACGAGGATGGTGCGCAGGCCAGCGCGCGCGCCGCCGACGATGTCCGTCTCCATCCGGTCGCCCACCATCGCCGTCTCCTGGGCAGCGGTTCCCAGGCGGGCCAGGACCTGGGCAAAGATGCCCGGCTCCGGCTTGCCGATGACGCGCGGCACAACGCCTGATGCGGCCTGCAGCGCGGCGACGACGGCTCCCGCGCCGGGGGCCTCGCCACGCTCCGTGGGATAGGTGACGTCGGGGTTAGAGGCGATGAAGGTCGCGCCGCGGCGGATGGCCCACGTCGCCTCGCGCAGTTTGTCGTAGGTGAGGGTCATGTCCAGCCCGGCGACGACGAACTCTGGTTTATCGTCGGCGTGGGTGACCAGGGTCAGGCCGCGCGCCCGCAGCGCGTCCAACAGCCCATCCTGCCCGACGACGAGGACGCGCGCGCCGGGGGCGATGCCTGCCAGGTAATCTGCCGTCGCCAGGGCCGAGGTGAAGATGCGGTCCTCGGCCACAGACATCCCCATGCGGGCCAGTTTGGCGACGTATTGGCCCGGTGTGCGCACCGCATTGTTGGTGAGCATGAGGAAGGGTGTGCCTGTGGCTTGCAGGCGGGTGATGAACTCCACCGCGCCCGGCAGCACGGCCTCGCCCTCGTAGAGGACGCCGTCCATGTCTAGGATGAAGGCGCGCAGGCCGTTGAGCGATGGTGAGACGAGTGGCATGTAGTCTCCTGCGAGGCCCTCACCCCCGTCCCGTACGGCGAGTCCCCTCCGCCGGGGATGATATACGCCCACGGGACTTGCCCCTCTCCCGCAAGCAGGAGAGGGGAGCCAGTAAAAACCCTCTCCCCTCCGGGGAGAGGGTAGGGTGAGGGGCGATCAAACTCTCACAGAAGGTCACTTTATTATTCTTTCGTGTCTTGCTCCGAATCCACGGCGGCGGTGGCGATGGCCCAACTGACGACGCCCCACGAGCCGCCGGAGAGGACGAGGGCGACGACGATGGAAGCGGGATTCAAAGGCACGAGGCCGCGCGCGACACCGACGAGCGTCATGGCGATGCCGAGCGCGGCGAAGATGAGGGCGATCTTAAGGGGGGCGTTGAGGCGGGTCCAAACGTTAGACTTCATGAAGTGGGGTCTCCTGAGCCAGACGATTCACCGCAGCAGCACCGAGCAGGGCGCGCGATCCACGACAAAACGCGCCACGCCACCCAACAGAAACCGCTCCAACCCCGGATGCTGGCGACTGAGGATGAGGAGGTCTATCTTGCGTTCCTGCGCGACGTGCAGGATAGTCTCGGCGGCAGGGCCTTCGGCCAGGGCAGACACTACACCGCCGGTCGCAGGTCTTGCACGTTCAACTGCAAGCGACGGTCACCGTTCCACTCGTTAACTTCCAGCACGAAGGCCACGTCCATCAGAGGCGACAAATGACCCAACCAGTTTGCCTGGCGGAAGGCGATGGCATCAAACCGGCGCG
>JADYZS010000451.1 GCA_020853075.1 Anaerolineae bacterium
CTTTTTCTCCTCCTCGGCTTCTATCTCCTCGTCGGCCTTGCCCAGCAAGGCATACAAGCCAAACTCACCCGCCGCGTTCTCGCCGAGTTTGCTTTCGTCACCCTGATTATTCTGGGCCTGATCTCGCGACTAAGTTGACAATTTCCTCGCCCATCCTGCGCGAATGTGGCATCGTCACGGCACGGCGGCTAACAACCGCTCTGGCCGGTGCCGGTACTGCTCCCAGGGGAGATCACCACGTACCAATCCCATCAAAGTATGAGTGAGCATGTGGTTGATGGGCGTCGGCACGCTGAGTGCTTTTCCTTTCCGCACCACTGCCCCATTCAGCCATTCCACCTCCGACTTCCTCTTACTTGTGCTCAGGTCCACGTGCAACGACGGCATCTTGCCGCCCCGCCCGCCTGCGCCTGCCCTTCCTAAAAGGTATCCCACGAGCGGCGTGGGGAGCACCTTTTCGGCCCACGCCAGAAGCGGCACCGGATAGCCTCCCAGGGAGACAGGGGAAATCCCTTGGGCGCGCATGACAGCCAACGCCTCACGCAGCGCCCGCACTTCCAACGCCGCGAGGCGCGGGTTGGCAAAGATCTGCTGCGGCGTCCAATCCAGGATAGCCGATGTCGCGTTGCCTACGACGTTCAGCAGGAGTTTCGTCCATTTGAGAGCGCGCCAGTCAGTCGCTAGAGAGGCTTGAAGACCACCCTGACGAAAGGATTGCAGGAGAGTGCTAACGTGCGGCAGCAGGGTAGAAGGAGCCACATCCAAAACCAGGGGAGCAAGAACGACGTGCCCTCTCCCCCTGTGCGCCTCAACCCAGCCAGGTTCCGGCATCGCCACGGGCGTCGTGATGACACCTGCTATCACCCATTCCGAGCCGAAGGCTGCGGCGATGGCTTCCTCGTTGCCAACGCCGTTCTGCAGGCTGAGGATGGGAGGCGGAGAGATGGCAGTTGCACTCTTCAATTCGGTGACCGCGGCTACCGTGTCGTAAGATTTGACGGTGAGAAGTGTCAGGTCGTAGGAGCGCCCGGCATAGAAGGCGTCGGTAACCGAGGAGGCCGCGGTCACATTCTGTACTCGGGTTTCCACACCTCGTTCAGTGACGATGAGCCCTCGCTTGGTCACCGCCTCAACGAGCCGCTGCCGCCCGACGAGCATCACCTCCGCGCCGGTACACGCCAGTTTTGCCCCGACGAAGCAGCCGACTGCCCCTGCACCGACGACAAGAAAACGCATTCTACCTGCCAAACATGCCCAGCGTGAACGCCAGCGTCTCGTCAATTCCATTCATCTTTATCATGCCTCGTCCTCACGGGCTAGAGAATGAACGTAATCATCTAAAGCCGCCTCTGCCAAGTTCACGTCCTCCTGCCCTGCTTCGGCGTACAGCCTAGCCAGCCTTTTCATATCATGGGATCTACCATAATCAGAGACCTCCTTAAGACATCAGGTGTTGGCAGCCCAACCGCGCGCCCGTTCAACCGCCCGCCGCCAACCATTATACAACACCTCGCGCCGTTCAGCATCCAGGCGTGGCTCAAAAGCGCGCTCCACCGACCAATTACTCGCCAGTTCTGCCGTATCCCGCCAGAAGCCGACGGCCAGCCCGGCCAGGTAAGCCGCGCCCAGCGCGGTCGTCTCTGTGACTGCGGGCCGCTGCACTGGCACGCCCAGGATGTCGGCCTGGAACTGCATCAGCAAGTCGTTACGGGTTGCGCCGCCATCTACCCTGAGCGCGTGCAACCGCAGATGGCTATCTGCCTCCATCGCTTCCAGCACATCGCGCGTCTGGTAAGCGATGGCCTCCAGCGCGGCGCGGGCGATATGGCCGCGCCCGGAGCCGCGCGTGAGGCCGACCAGCGTCCCGCGAGCATAGGGGTCCCAATAGGGCGCGCCGAGGCCGACAAAGGCGGGGACGAGATAGACGCCACCGTTATCATTGACAGAAGCAGCCAACGCCTCTACATCTGCGCTTCTCTCAATCAGGCCCAATTCGTCTCTCAGCCATTGGACTGCGGCCCCGGCAATGAAGACGCTCCCTTCCAGAGCATAGGCGGACGGCAAGGGATGAGCGTCAGAGCCAGAACGATGCGCGGTTTCGCTGCCTGATAACTGCCAGCCGACCGTCGTCAAGAGGCCGTGCGCCGACGGCATGGCACGCTCACCCGTGTTCATGAGCAGGAAGCAGCCCGTACCGTAAGTGTTCTTCGCCAGGCCGGGCTCGTAGCAAGCCTGCCCGAAGGTCGCGGCCTGTTGGTCACCCGCATCGCCCGCCAGGGGTAAAGGCGCGCCCAAGAGCGCACCGTGAGCCTCGCCATAATACGCGCTGGAGGGGCGAACCTCCGGCAGAAGCGAGCGCGGAATGCCCAACTCGGCTAGGATAGTTTCGTCCCACTCCAAAGTGTGTATATTGAAAAGCAGGGTCCGAGAGGCATTGCTGACGTCGGTAATATGGAGCCGTCCCCCACTCAGACGCCAAAGGAGAAACGTATCTATGGTGCCGAAAGCGAGTTCACCCGCCCCGGCGCGCCGCCGTGCATCAGGGACATTACGCAACAGCCAGGTGACCTTCGTGCCGGAGAAGTAAGGGTCGGCCACCAGCCCGGTGCGCGCCCGGACTTCTGCCTCAAAGCCGGAGGCTTTGAGGCGTTGGCACTCCTCTGCTGTGCGCCGGTCTTGCCAGACGATGGCATTGGCAATGGGCCGGCCTGTGCTCCGCTCCCACACCACGGTAGTTTCTCGCTGGTTGGCGATGCCGATGGCCGCCACGTCCGCAGTGCTCACCTGTGCCTTGTATAGCACCTCCTGAGCAACGGCCAGCTGGGTTGCCCAGATCGCTTCCGGGTCGTGTTCCACCCAACCGGGCTGAGGATAAAGTTGGGGGAACTCCCGCTGTGCGACAGCGACGGGCTTGGCTTCCCTATCAAAGAGGATGGCACGGGAACTGGTAGTGCCCTGATCAAGAGCGAGGACGTAGTGAGCCATCTAATTCTTCCGACCTCATAACTTGCCTGGATTGTATCTCATCCAGATAGAGACTGCAACTTGCGAAGCCTCTCAGTGGGTATCTGCCAGATTTGACAAATCTTCGTTCGTGGTTATACTTGATTTTGTATCAAGTCTAAATTCATAATACAAAGTCGGGCGAAGAGTAGGAATAGAGTTTCTGGCAGTGGATGTAGAAACGAAGGGACGTTTATGCCTGGCGGTATCCAGTTGACTCGCCAACGGGAAGCAGTGTTGATGGTATTGAAAGAGGCCGAGAAACACTTGACGGCGCAGGAGGTGTATGACCGCGTGCGCCAGAGGCTTCCTGGGACGGCCTATGGCACGGTGTACAACGCTCTGGCCTACTTGCAGAGTGTAGGGCTCGTGCAGGCTTTCAACATAGGAAATGGGCCCGCCCTGTATGACCGTCGTATAGACCGCCACGATCATCTACGGTGTCTCCAATGCGGGGAAGTCATTGACTACTCCCTCTCTGGCCTGGATCAGGTCGTTGAACGCGTAGCCCGCGAGACAGGTTACCAGATCAATAGAGCGCGCCTTCTGTTTGAGGGCCTCTGTCCAAAGTGCCAGAAAAGCAAGGAGGTCAGGCCCTAACCACACCACTACCAGCGGTTAGTCAGGCAGAGGTAGTAGCCTGCCAAACATATCACCAAACCCTGTATAGAAGGCAAGAAGAAGAAACTGACCACCGTGGCCGGCGCGCGCCCGTGCCGGACAACTAGAACAACATGACCGCACGAAAGGAGTGAACATCATGAAAGAAGATGGTAAGCACCCGATGACTGGCAGAGGCACGTCCAACCGGGACTGGTGGCCGAACCAGTTGAATCTCAGTATCCTTCACCAGAACTCTTCTTTGTCCAATCCCATGGGCGAGGAGTTTAACTACGCCGAGGAATTCAAGAAACTAGACTTCAAGGCCCTGAAGAAGGACCTCTACGCACTCATGACGGACTCACAGGACTGGTGGCCGGCCGACTTTGGTCACTACGGGCCGCTCCTCATCCGAATGGCGTGGCACAGCGCGGGTACCTATCGCATTGGAGACGGCCGCGGGGGCGCGGGGTCCGGCAGCCAACGCTTTGCCCCCCTCAACAGTTGGCCCGACAATGCGAACCTTGACAAGGCGCGCCGGCTGCTCTGGCCGATCAAGCAGAAATACGGCAACAAGATCTCGTGGGCTGACTTGATGATCCTCGCCGGCAACTGCGCCCTGGAGTCAATGGGCTTCAAGACCTTCGGTTTCGGCGGCGGGCGCGAGGACGTCTGGGAGCCGGAAGAGGACATCTACTGGGGGACCGAGAGCAAGTGGCTGGATGACAAGCGCTACGCCGGTGACCGGGAACTGGAGAATCCCCTCGCCGCTGTGCAGATGGGCCTGATCTATGTGACTC
>JADYZS010000452.1 GCA_020853075.1 Anaerolineae bacterium
ATCAACCCGGAGTCACAGTCTCCCCGCACCGCCGAAAGATGGCAGGCCGCGACGAGGCCCACCGCCACCGCCTCGCCGTGCCGCCAGCCGTAGTTTGTCACCTGTTCAATGGCATGGCCGAAGGTGTGGCCCAGGTTCAAGACGGCGCGACGATTTTCCTCAAAGGGGTCTTCTTCCACCACCGCGATCTTGACGCGTATCGCCTCCGCCAGCCACGCTGCGGCCTGACGTTCCTCTCCCTGCTCCAGCCGTTCCAAGAGCGCGGGCGCGCCGATGAGGCCGTGCTTCACCACCTCGGCCAGGCCCGCACGCCATTCGGCCTCCGGCAGCGTTCCCAGCGTCTCCGTGTCGGCCACGACGAGCGCAGGCTGCTTGAATGCGCCGACCAGGTTCTTGCCCTGGGGCAAATCCACGCCGACCTTACCGCCGACGCTGGAATCCACCATCGCCAGGAGGGTGGTGGGAGCCTGGACGAAGAGGACACCGCGCAGGTAGGTAGCCGCGGCAAAGCCGGCCAAATCACCCACCACGCCGCCGCCCAGGGCGACGACGGTGCTGTGCCGCTCCAGGCGGGCGGCAACGAAACGGTCGTAGAGGCGGCGCACCGTCTCCGGCGTCTTATAGACCTCGCCGTCGGGAATGGATATGAGCGAGGTGGGATAGCCCGCGCGGCGCAGGCTCTGCTCGGCTCGCTCGCCGTAGAGCGGCCCCACGGTGGTATTGGTGACGACGGCGACCGGCCCTCGCAGACCGCGCGCCCGCAGGTGGCGGCCCAGGTCGGCCAGGAGGCCGGGGCCGAGGAGGATGTCGTAGGATCCCTCCGGCGTGCGCACGGGGAGGGTCGCGGTCGTTGCCAGGGCGATAACCCGCGCGGCGACCTGCTCCGGGGTGAGGCCGGTGGTATCTATCTGGTGGGGGATGGCGGCGTAGGCCGGGGCCCGCCGCTCCAACAGCGCCTCAATGCGGGTGCGGCGGTCGGGTGCGGCCAGGAGAGGCCGGTCGGGCGCGCTGTCCAGGCGGCGCAAAATCTCGTCCACCGTGGCCGTCAGGCAGACGAGAAGGCCCGTTTCGCCCAGAGCGCGACGGTTGCCGTCAAAGGTCAGCGCGCCGCCCCCCGTGGCGATGACGAGACCCTGCTGCCGGGCTAACTCGCGGCAGAGGGCAGCCTCCAGGCGGCGGAAGGCTGCTTCACCGTCCTGGGCGAAGATGTCGCGGATGGAGCGGCCCGCACGCCGTTCAATTTCCAAATCCATGTCCACGAAAGGGCGGCTGAGGCGCGTGGCGACCTGTTGGCCCACGACGCTCTTGCCCGTGCCCATGAAGCCGGTAAGAACGAGATTCGGAACCTGGTCGGTAGCCATCTGGTTAACCATATCCTCTATTGTTAGGGCTACGGCCGTACTTCCGTGTTGTCACCCTGAGCGGGTTTACCGGCCAAGTTGCGCAGTGGCTGGCGACCAGCGAAGGGTCTCATTTCTAGTATGGCGAGATGCTTCGGCCCACAGTGTGCAGATCTGTGCCCTGCAAACAGCGGGCCTCAGCATGACAAGTACGGCTGTAGTGTTAGTTGGCGGGCGGCGCGAGCAACGCAGGAGGGGCAGTGAGCGGCCCGCTCAGGGTCTTGAGAAAAGCCTCCAACTGCGCCAATTCCTTCCCCGAAAGGCCCAGGGGAAATAACTCGGTCTTGCCGACCGGCCCCGGCGCAGCCCGATTATAGTGCGCCAGGACCTGGCGCAAGGTGGCGAATTGCCCGGCGTGCATATACGGAGCGGATTCGGCTACATTGCGTAACGTCGGCGGTTTGAAGGCTCCTGCTAACGCCGCCTCGCCGGTTTTCACGAAGCGCAACTCGGTGCACTCCTCCGGTTCCGCATCGCTGTACCGGCTGAGGCAGTTGAACTCGTCCACGAGAACTTGCCGCGCGCCATCGGCTCGCCCGCTATCCTCCGGGAGCCCGGCGGCGGCCGGCACGCCGGTATTGTGGAAGGCATTGTTGGTAAAGAGCGGCCCGTTGTGGCAATGGGTACACTCCGCCTTGCCGATGAAGAGACGCAGCCCGGCCACCTCGTCGGGCGTGAGCGTGTTCTGCGTGGTCTTGGTCTCACCCGCCAGAAGGGCCTGGGCGTAGGTATCAAAGCGAGACGGCCCCGGTATGATCTGCCGTTCGTAGGCAGCAATAGCCTTGCCGACGTTCGCGTAGATGCGGGTCACCGCCTCGCGATCCTCCGGTGCCATCTTTTCCCACGCCACACGGGCAGCGGGATCGGCCACGGGGCCTGCCGTGGCCGGAAAGCGAGCCCGATCCGAGAGGTCGGGCAGAGGGCCGAAGAGCGCCTCGTACTCCGTACGGTAGTGACCGGCGATCAGGTGGGCATACTGCGTGCGCGTGCCCCCATGCTCTATGGGATTCTCCAGCGGCCCCAGGGCCTGCGCCCACTGGCTATCTTTGCGCCCATCCCAGAAGAGCCACGGGCTATACGCTGTGCCGATGATGGTCATCGTCTTGCGGTTCATCGTGCCGATGCCTTTTGCCAGCGGCAGGCCATCCACAAACGTCCGCTCTGGCTGGTGGCAGGTAGCGCACGATACCTGGCCGCTGGCGCTGAAGCGGGTATCAAAGAAGAGTTTGTGCCCCAGCGCGACGGCGCGGGGATCACCGGCGACGGCATTAGATGAATCGGCTGGCAAAGGTGGCAGGCTGCCGATCCACAGGGAGCGCAGCATGTCCATCTCGGCTTGAGACCAGCGCAGGGGCCGCGGCCAGACCATATAAAAGATAATCAGAAGGTCGGCGACCAGCACTCCTACCAGCAACAGGGCCATGATAGATCGCGAGACTC
>JADYZS010000453.1 GCA_020853075.1 Anaerolineae bacterium
GGTATGGCCTATCGCGTAGAAACTCCCACCAACCTGGTCATCTGACCAGGGTAACAACCCGCCATCTGTCCAGTATCCAATCTCCCCAAGTGCCCGATGCGCTTGGGGAGATTTCGTGCTACATTAAAGGCAGCAATCGGTAAGGAGGTCACTAGGAAACGGTCTTATGCTCCATCGGCCTTTGGGCTCCTGCTGGTCGGCTTGGGAGTTCTATTTCTCTTGCAGAACTTCGCCATCCTGACCTTTGGCTGGGATCTCATCTGGGCAGTTCTCTTCGGTGTCGGTGGCGTCGCCTTTGTAGCGGTGTTCCTGAACAACCGCGAGCAGTGGTGGGCGATCATCCCCGGCTTCACGTTGCTCGGCCTGGCCGGCCTCCTGGGTCTGGAAGCAATCTTTCCTGAATCTCTTGGGGGCTGGGGCGGCACCCTCTTCCTGGGCGCGATCAGCCTGGCCTTCTGGGTGATCTTCGCCATTCGCCGCGAGAACTGGTGGGCAGTCATCCCCGGCGGGGTGCTTCTGACCCTGGCTCTGGTGGCCGGTCTCGCCGAGATCACAGGCGGCGAAGTGACAGGTGGCCTCTTCTTCCTGGGCCTGGCGGCGACCTTCGGCCTGGTTTATCTCTTGCCCACGCCTGAGGGACGCATGAAGTGGGCCATTATTCCGGCAAGCATCCTGGGCGCCATGGGCGTCCTTATCCTGATGGCGACAACGCCATTCATCAACTATCTGGGGCCGGCAGCCCTTATCCTGGTGGGGCTCTACCTGGTTTACCGCTCGTTTGTGGCGCGGCGGGCGTAGGGACTGTCCAGAAAACGTAAAGAATAAAACGTAAGTGCACAAAGGAGGACGTATGCAAGCAAGACTTTATCGCAGCCGCACCGATTCCGTTATCGGTGGTGTGTGCGGCGGGCTAGGACAATACCTGGGCATTGACCCGGTGTTGGTCCGCCTCTTCTTCGTGCTGCTGGCGCTGGGCAGCGGCGTCGGCGTTCTGGTGTATATCATCATGTGGATTGTCGTGCCATATCCCGGCCAGGGCGAAACGGCATCCGCCGAGACGATACGGGAAGGGGCAGAGGAGATCGCCGAACGAGCCCGCACCATCGGCACGCAGATGCGTGCTGGCAATCCGCAGGCGGGCCTGATCGTCGGCGGAGCCCTGGTCATCTTGGGCTTCTTCTTTCTGCTGGATAACCTGAATCTGCCCTGGATGCGTTGGTTTGACTTTGACGTACTCTGGCCGCTGCTGCTGATTGTCGGCGGTGTAGCCCTACTCTGGCGACGCGTGAAAGGAGCATAACCCCATGGAAAAGAGAGAATGGCGAGGCCCCGGCCTGGTCTGGCCGGTGATCTTGATCGGCGCAGGGATCGTATTCCTGCTGAACAACATGGGCCTGTTGGCCTGGGACGTGTGGGAGACGATCTTCCGCCTCTGGCCGGTGCTCCTCATCGCCATCGGTCTGGAGATCCTGGTCGGGCGGCGGTCGGCGTGGGCATCGTTGCTGGTCGTTGTCCTTTTGCTCGCCGCCATGGCCGGCGGCATCTGGTACCTGTCCGGAACTAATCTGGCGCCACGATCCGGTACAGACCTGCAGACCGTGAAGATCAACGAATCGCTGGAGGGCGCCACCTCTGCCGACGTGGAGATCGGTTTCGGCGCAGGCACGATGCGGCTGGAGGCATTGACCGAGGCTACTGCCAAGTTAATAGAGGGTTCGGTCGTCCTGGGTAGCAGTGAAAGGCTCATAAACAGCCATCGCGGTTCCGGCGACACGGCGCGTTATACCTTGAGAACGGAGGGGGCCATTTCCTTCTTCCCCTTCTTTGGTCGCTGGGGGAGAGAAGTGGAAGACAGAATATGGGACTTGCGCCTCAACCGTGATATACCGCTGCGTCTGACGGTGGACACAGGCGCGGGCCAATCCATCTTAAACCTGGAACGCCTCAACCTCACCCGCCTGGACGTGAACACAGGTGTCGGTCAAACCACTGTGACGATACCGGCGCGTGGCCGGTTCCGGGCCCAGATAGATGCCGGTGTCGGCGAAGTGATCATCCGGATACCGGAGGGGATGGCCGCGCGCATCCAGGTGGATACGGGGTTGGGCGGTGTTAGCGCGGGCAGCACATTCCGGCAGCAAGGCGATACCTACACCACGCGCGACTACGATACCGCCGAGAACCGTGTGGACATGGAGGTGAACGGCGGCATCGGCAGGATCAGTATTACGGAGTATAGAGGGCAGTAAGATGATTTGAGGTTTCGCCCCAGTTGGTGTATGATACAGCCACGACCGGCGGCGATGGCCGCAATCTGACACCGGCAAACGGAGGGCGTGAGCCATGCAGGTATTGTTGAAGAAGGACGTGGCGGGCCTGGGCCACGCGGGCGACGTCAAGCGGGTGGCCGACGGCTACGCGCTGAACTTTCTGATCCCGCGCGGGCTGGCGATGGTCGCGACCGAGAGCGCGGTAAAACAAGCCAAGCAGATAAAGGATGCGGCAGACCGCCAACGCCAACGTCAGCACAGCGAAGCGGAAGTCGTGGTCCAAAAACTGGCCGGCGTCAGCCTGACCTTTACGGCTAAAGCCGGTGAAGGCGACAAATTGTACGGCTCCGTCACCGGCGCGGACATTGCCGAAGCGATAGAGAAGGCGACGGGAGAGGTCGTTGACAAGCGGCGGGTAGAACTGGCTCACCCCATCAAAGAACTGGGCGCGCACCAGGTTTTGTTCCGCCTCGCGCCGGAGGTGGTAGCCCAGGTCACCGTCGTCGTGCAGCGGGAAGGCGAGACGAGCGCGTAGCCCAGCGACAGCCCATCAGCAAGAAATCGCGCCCCTCCTTAAGAGGGGCGCATTGTTTTAGGGGAGGGCAAGCGTGAGCACCGCCAGGTTCTCAAAACCACCTTGCGGCAGCGCGCGATAGACGACAACTGTCGCGCCATCGGGTTGCGCAGCGGATGGCAGCGCGAGGACGTAATCGTCTCGCACCGCCTCGCCCGGCGTCCAGCGCGTGGTGGGATAGAAGCCCCAGACGGGCGGATGGTCTTGCTGCAACGGCGCGCCACCGGCCAGGATCGGCTGCCCGCCGGCCAGCGGGCGCAGGGATATGGTGTAGTCGTGACCGATGCGCCCGGCAGCCTGCCAGTAGAGCGCGACGCGTAGGATCCTCTCTCCGTCCCCCTGTTTTCCACCGTTCTCCACCGTCGCCGCAAAGCCAAGGAGCCGCAGACCATCGCCCAGGTCGGCGTCCAGGCGGTGCTGTAAAGATGGCGGCTCCTGCCAGGGAGCAGGCCGCAGGCGGATGAGCACCGCGCCCGCCGAGGAGAGGTGCGCGTCGGGGCTGACCTCCGCCGCGAGGAGGGGAGCCGCGGCGCGCGTCACGTAGAGGGGCTGTCCCTCTTGCTGAAGGAGGGAGCGCGCTTCCTGGCTAGATACAGGCCGCACGTCGGGCCGCGCGCCCCAGATGTCGGCCAGGTAACCCAGGGCCAATGCTTCATCTCGCACGCCGAAGACTGCTGCTCCTTTCTCCGACTCGTCGGCCAGGATGGCCCAGCCCGGCGCCAAGCCGGTATCTTCAGGCCGCTGCGACGAGTCGGCGCGAGGATAACTGAGGACGAAGCGGTAGGCGACCAGGAGCGCGAGGCCGGCCAGGATAATGGCGCGAACAACGAGGCCCTCACCCACCCCACTCCCTAACAAGGGTAGGCATTGCCATAATCGGCCTGGTGGATGAGTGAGTTCTCCCCTCACCCCCGCGTGCGGGACGCTTCGCGGCCTACCCTCTCCCCGGAGGGGAGAGGGTTTAGGCCTTCTCCCCTCTCCCGCAAGCGGGAGAGGGGCCGGGGGTGAGGGGTGAAGTTACTCATACAGTCGCTCTCTTATGGGAATACCTACCCTTGTGAGAGAGGGAAGAGGCGAAGGAGGTAGGCCGCGCAGCGTCCTGCCCGCGGGAAGATGGCTCTGGCAAATACGGTGCGCCAGGGCCGCCAACCCCAGCACCACCAGCGGATAAGCGGGCATGATGATCTGAAACCAGTTGCCGAGGCGATCCACGTAGGCGAAGGCGAAATAGAGGGCTAGCGTCGCGTAGAGGAAGAGGGCGCGGCGACGGCCCAGCCAGGCCAAGCCGATGATGCCCAGCGCGAGGCCGACGATGGTCACCTCACTCCAGATGAGCGCAGGGAACTCACGGGTGAAAGGCCCCAGCGTCCAGGTCAGTTCGGCGCGGCCCTGGCGCGTGCTAACGAATTGCCAGAACCAGGCCCAGGTGCTCGGCCAGTGGCCCACGCCGCGCCATTCGGGGTGCTGCGCGCCGCGCAGATAAACGAAGGCGTAACTGGCAAGAGGCAACAGGGCCAACGCACCCGCGCGCGGCCAGAGGCGCGCCCGGCGTATAAGTCCGGGTTGGGCCGTCAGGATGAACCAGGCTAGCGGCGGCGCGATCAGGAGGACGGTCACCAGATGGGCCAACGCCAGCCCGCATAGGAACGCCAGGAGAAGGAGGTGGCGTTCGTCACGCTTCTCCTCCCAGCGGAAGGCGACCCACACGATAGCCAGCGTGTGCAAGACGGCAGAGGCGTACTGCTCCGTGGTGACGGCGTAATACCAGAAGAAGTAGGTGACGGCATAGAAAGCGGTGCCCAACGCGGCGATAGGCCAATCATCCTGTGTTACATCCAGGATGAGGCGATAGAGAAGGGCCAGGGCCAGGAGCGCCCAGAGGGTGGAATAGGCGGAGAGAAGGGAGATGGGGTTGGCAGCTTCGCCCAGGATGCGGCGGCCCAGGTGGAACCAGAGCCATCCTCCCATCGTATAGACGGGGTAGCCGGGCGCGTTGGCAGGCCGGGCCTGCACCTGGGCGTATTGGTGGGTGATGAGGTCGCCGCCGGCCAGCTCATCCGCGCGCAGGCCGTCGTCCAGCGTTCGCAAATAGAGGGCAAGGATGGCCGCCAGGACGAAGAGCCCGGCAGCAAGGGCGACGCGGCGCGGCAGAATGGAGGTCATCGGCGGGCTTACTATAACAAAGGGCCTCCCCTTTGTCAATTGCTCTGCGCAACACAAGACCCCCGGCGGCATCACCGGAGGGGCTCCTCTCAGGTTTGGTTTAGGCTCCCTGGCGCTTAGATGCGCACGACGTCCGCCGCTTGCGGACCTTTGGGGCTCGGCTCCACGCGGAAGCGCACGCGCTGCCCTTCGTCCAGGTTGCGGAACTCGCCGGGCCGCGCCTGGACGATGGCCGAGAAGTGGACGAAAACGTCTTCCTGGTTCTCGCCGTCGGGCTGTAGGTGCAAGCGAGGCTTGACACTTGTAGCCGTCGGATTCATCCGATGGCTACCTTGCCGCGACGGTGCATATCGTCTATAATGTTATCAGCACCACGCGGCGGGCCGTTCGCGCCGCACGAGAGAGCACGTCTCCACAGTCAGGAGGTCTCCAATGGACATACTGGTCAGTCTCCTCTCCTCTTTTGGTGTCATCATCGTTGTTCTGGGTGCCATCGCTGGCGCCGCCATCAAGATCGTACAAGAGTACGAGCGCGGCGTTATCTTCCGCCTGGGGCGGCTCGTTGGCCCCAGAGGGCCCGGCCTCTTCTTTATCATCCCTATCGTGGATCGCATGGTCAAGGTGGACCTGCGCACTGTCACGCTGGACGTCCCCGCGCAAGAGGTCATCACGCGCGACAACGTGACCATTAAAGTCAACGCGGTGGTCTATTTCCGCGTGATAGACCCCTCTACCGCTATCGTCAAGGTGGAGGATTACCGCCGCGCCACCTGGAACATCGCCCAGACCACGCTACGCAACGTCCTCGGCCAATCGGAATTGGATGAACTCCTGGCCCATCGCGAAATCATCAATCAGAAGTTGCAGCAGATTATTGACGAGCAGACCGAGCCCTGGGGCGTCAAGGTGAGCATCGTGGAGGTGAAGGACGTGGAATTACCCCAGACGATGCAGCGCGCGATGGCCCGCCAGGCCGAGGCCGAGCGGGAGAAGCGGGCTAAGATCATTCACGCCGAGGGCGAGTTCCAGGCGGCGCAGCAGTTGCAGGAGGCCGCGGGCGTCATCGCACAGGAGCCTGCCGCCATCCAACTGCGCTACTTGCAGACGCTCACCGAGATCGCGGTGGAGAAGAACTCAACCATCATCTTCCCTGTCCCCATTGAGTTCCTTAAGACCTTCGGCGACCTGTTCACGAAGCCCCAGAAGCCTCCTTCCGGTGATGGGAGCGGAGCCGCACAGCCGCCAGCGGCTGGCTGAGTTCCCAAAGTTCTTACCGCGGAGAACGCAGAGAGTGCAGAGACAATGGAGCATTGCCTCTGCGGTCTCTGTGATCTCTGCGGTTCCATTCCTTGTATCTATCACTGCTGCCGTAGGACGATGCGGATGGCACGATCCCCTAAGAGCACAGGCGGCTGGCTGAGCCGGAGCCGCGGCTACCTCTTGCTCTCTATGCTCTGGCTTGCCGTCCTCGGCGCGGTTGTCTATCTCCTGCGCCGCCCGGAAGATGCTCCCTTTGCCGTCGTGCCCCCGCCCGCGACCTTCACCCCCGCGCCCGGCCCCACCTCGGCACCGTTGCGAGTGGACGTCGCGGGCGCGGTCGTTCAGCCCGATGTGTACGTACTCCCGCTGGGTAGCATCGTGCGCGATGCCATTCGCGCGGCAGGCGGGGCGTCCCCTGACGCCGACATTGCCCAGGTCAATCAGGCTATGCCGCTACGGGATGGGATGCAGGTCTATGTTCCGCGCCGGGGCGAAATGGCGCGCGTCGTTCCCGCCACGTCCGCCGCGTCCGCGCCTGCCACGCCTGGCGGCAAGGTGAATATCAACACGGCCAGCCTTGAGGAGTTGGACACGCTGCCCGGCGTCGGGCCGGCGACGGCGCAGAAGATCGTCGCCGGAAGACCCTACGTCACCGTTGAAGATATCCTGCGCGTCCCCGGCATCGGCCCGGCCACTTTTGAGAAACTGAAGGGCCTCATTGTCACCCAATAGCATCTCATACCGGAAATAGCTTGCTCTGAAGGAGTGCCATGAACCAGTTTCGCGCCATCATGGCGGCTTTTCTGACCAACCTGGATCAACCGCTGCCGTGGCCGACGAAGGTGCGGCTCCTGGTGCGCAATTTGTCTCTGCGGGTGGTCAAACGCCAGACCTGCTGCGGCCACCCCGGCGAGCCAGGCTGCTGACAGGTTGCACCAGACGAGTCCCGTGCGAACTCTCACCCCCATCCACACTAATTGAAACCGATTTACGCCATCTGCGCATTTGGAGAATTTGATAAGATGTGGTACTATCCCTGCCCACAATGCTGATACAATAGAGACGCAAGAAAAGTACAGAGAGATTGACTTGTCGGTGAGGATTATACGACGGTGTTTTCGGTGAAACAGACCCGCAGATGGTTCCTGAAAATGGCCGGGGCTGCGCTGGCCGCTCTGGGCCTGCACGGGCAGAGGGCAGGGACCCTGGCCGGTGCTCCCGCTGCTTTGACTACGCTATATTTCCTGGATCCTGAGTGGGGGCAAGGGGCTCCCGCTTGTTCCGGCGATCCGCATCAAGGCTCTCGCGATTGCCACGCGTGCACTGCCTGCCATCAGCACGCGCTCCACAAACGCTTCGCTTCTGCCGATGCAGCCAACCGGCTGCGGGCCCATACCAGGTGCAAGTGTCTCGTCCGCTCGGCTGAGATTACCGCGCGAGAGTACCTCTCTCTCTTTGGGTCTCCCTCCGGTGCTAACCACCGCGACGAGTACGACGACCGGAGAGATATTCCCTATTCGCTGAAGCGACTTTATCTTCCCGTCGGTTGACGCGGGATATTCATAGAAAGGACGCTGAGGAAGCCGTTTCTCTAGGAGTAATGCTTGGTAGGTGGTATTGGTTACGAACGCGATGCGGCAGAAGGTCTGACGGCAGGGGCGACCTTGTCGGTAGGCTGGATGTCGAGAGTCGGTCAAAGAATGGTATTGCTCACCGGAAGTGGTGCTAAACTAAGAACACGATAAGACGACAGATCTAATCTCGGACGATAGGTGTGATTGGCTGTACGTCAAGAATCGGTCAAGGAATAGTGTTGCTCACCGGAAGTGATGTCAAACTGAGAACGCGATGCGACGGAAGGATTGAGGTCGGGGACAACCTCGGCAGCGATCTGGAGGACGAGGGTCGGTCGTGGCTGGTGTCGTTCAACAAGTGACCTTTTAGAGGAGCGGTTCCCTCAGCGTCTTTCTTTGATAGAACTAACCTCCGATTGTCGCTCCCTCGCGCCTGTGCTACAATAGGGCTATATGGGGCACACCGCGCTGAGAAGGATTGCCGGCAGCAACGTTGTCTCCCGGCTTGCTCTAGGCATCGCCCTCCTCCACCTGGGTCTGAGCCTCCTTTACAGCCTCGTCATCCCACCGTGGGAAGGGGTTGACGAGTGGTCCCACTACAAGTTCGCGGAATACGTGGCCCTGAACCGGGCCCTGCCTGATCCGGGGCAACGCCTGACCACCGAATATGAGACCGACCAGGCAACGCAGCCCCCCCTCTACTATCTGCTCACTGCCCTTGCCATCGCGCCGGTTTCCCCCACAGACAACTTTGCACTGGAAGTCAACCCTTATGCGCAGCGGGGTGGCGGCATGGGTGGGGCCATAGGCGGGGCCAATTTCGCCATGCGCAAGCCCGCCCTTGAGCGATTCCCCTGGCGGGGGACGGTGCTGGCGTTGCACGTAGCCCGCCTGGTTTCTGTCCTCCTCGGTACGCTGGCTCTCTGGCCGACCTATGCTTTGGGTCGCTTTCTTTTTCCTCGCACTCCGGCCCTTGCTCTGGGGGCCATGGCGTTCCAGGCTTTCCTGCCCCAATACGTCTATATGGGGAGCATCGTCCACAACGATATTCTGGTCGCTCTCGTGGGCGGCGTCGTGCTCTATCAAGCGGTGCAGGTCGTCTGCGGCCCCTTGCGCCTGCGCAACCTGGTCATCCTCGCTGTGGCATCGGCTCTCCTTGTGTGGAGCAAAGCCAGTGGGCTGGCCCTGTTGCCGGTGGCGGCCCTGGTCTTGCTGGCCGTTGTGATACGCCTGGCGCGCAAACCGGGCAACCAGCGTCTCTTGCTTCCTCTCTCCTTCGGTCTGGTGGCGGCTTTGACGCTCCTGGTCGGCCTTTGGGCGGGCCGCAACTTCTTCATCACTGGCAAGGTCTTCCCCCGGTTTAGCAACTGGCCGCTGGAGATCCTCTACTGGATATACCGGCAACCGAGGCTGGTGTCTGCCCTCCACTGGGACATCCTTCCCCTCGCCTGGCCCAGCCTTCCCTTCACCTTCTGGGGGATGTTCGGCTGGGAGAACGTCCCGACTTACCAGTGGTTCTACCCCCTCTGCAACTACCTGGCACTGGCAGCCCTGGTTGGAATCTTGTTGCATTTCGTCCTCCCGCGCCCGGAGCCCACGCGCGGAGGTATCTTGCTGCTATTGCTGGCTGGCGCTGGCGTTGTGCTCCTGGCTATCTACCGCGCGCTCGTTTTCCAGGGGGGATTGCCTGGTCGTTACCTGTTCCCCGCCTTGACCGGGCTCAGCATCCTGTTCGTGACGGGTGTGGCACGCCTTCTCCCTGTGAGGATCAGGGAAGCGGCTATCGCGACTATCGCGCTGACCTTTGCGCTGGTCAGCCTGACCTCCCTTTACGTTCATATCCGGCCAGCGTATGCCATGCCCCGCTCCCTATCGCCTGCGGACATTCCGGCGGAAGCGCAACCCCTGCGGGCACGTCTGGGCGATGCGGTGGAACTGGTGGCCTACGAACTCGGTTCTACCGAGGTGCACCCGGAGGAGGCCCTGCGGGTGACCTTCTATTGGCGGGTGTTGGCCCGCACCCCGGATAACTACACCCTGGGTATCCATATCCTGGGCCCGAACCTTGAGGATTATGGGGCACTGAACACCTACCCAGGGCAGGGGCGCTTCGCTACTTCTCGCTGGGAGCCCGGCACTCTCTTTCGGGAGACGGCGTGGATTGAGGCTCGCCCGACCGGACCGCTGCCATCGCTGGGACGCGTGAGCGTGGCCCTCTTCCCCTCGGCTACGCCCTTAGAGGGCCTGCCGGCCTTTGATGAGCAAGGACAGCCCCTGGGAGGGAGCATCATCTTTGGGCGGCTGCGCCTGTCGCCGAAGCCGGAACAGCGCGCCACTCCGCCGCCGCTGACGCAGCCGGTGGATTTCGCTTTCGGGCCTGAGGGCAATATCCACCTGCGCAGCGCCGAACTCCCGCTGGCGGACTCGCTCTTCATCGGTTCAACCCTGACCCTCACCCTGACCTGGCAAAGCGTGAGCCCGCTGCCTGGGGGGCAGGATGTCCACGTCTTCGTGCACCTGCTGGATAGCAAGGGGAACGTCGCCCGCCAGACCGATACGCTGTTGGGAGGTGAACGTTTCCCCACAGGAATCTGGCGAGGGGGTGACTGGGTCACCAGCGTTCATCGCCTGCGGCTGTTGGGCCTGCCCGCTGGCGAGTACCATTTGGCCGTTGGTCTCTATGGGCTGGAAAGCAGGGAGAGGTTGGCGGTGCGGGATACTGCCGGACGGGAGCAACGCGATAGACAGGTGATCCTTCGCCGCTGGCATCTCCCGCCGCCACATTTCACTTTCCTGCCCCTGACTCTGCGCGAGGAGATGGGCCCCAACCGTGCGCCCAAGAAAGGCCCATAGCAAAGGAGAAAGATGGTCATATTGGATCTCAGGAAGGACCTCAAGCACCTCTACAACCCTTCTGCCAAAGAGTTCGCGGTGGTGGATGTGCCGCCGATGAATTTCCTCATGATTGACGGCAGCGGCAACCCGAACACCTCACCGGAGTACCAGGAGGTGATGAATGTCCTCTACTCCGTCGCCTACACCCTCAAATTCGCCCTCAAGAAAGGCCGGAGCATTGACTACCCCGTGATGCCCCTGGAGGGTCTCTGGTGGGCCCAGGATATGGAGGCGTTCACTCTGGGGCGGAAGGACGACTGGCTATGGACCATGATGATTATGCAGCCGGAGCCGGTGACAAGTGAGGATATTGCGAGGGCGTTGGCAGAGGTACGGAAGAAGAAGGACCTGCCTGCACTGGCAAGATTAAGATTTGAGCCTTATCACGAGGGCTTGTCGGTACAGATCATGTATTTTGGCCCCTACAGTGCGGAAGGGCCGACGATAGCCAGGATGCACGAGTTCATCCAGGCGCAAGGCTATGAACCGGCGGGCAAGCATCATGAAATCTATCTGGGCGACCCCCGGCGAGCCGCGCCGGAGAAACTGAAGACCGTCATCAGGCAGCCGGTCAGGCCCA
>JADYZS010000454.1 GCA_020853075.1 Anaerolineae bacterium
GAAGATGACCGACACCATCGGCGACGACACAACCTCGGCTCTCGCCATGGCCGCCGACGCCGACTTTGAGGCCAGCCAGGGGCTCAGTTTCGTCGCCATCAACGCGCTCCTGATGCGGCGCTACCTCCACGAGTACGGCGTCAGCCACAGCGACTTTGCTAACTTCGCGGTGAACGCGCACCGCAACGCGGCCAACAACCCCTACGCCATGTTCCACACCACCGTCACGGTGGAGTCGTTCAAGCAGGCGAAGATGATCGCCGCGCCCATCAATCTCCTGGACTCCTCGCCCATCTGCGACGGCGCAGCTGCGGTGGTGCTGGCCCCCACAGAGTGGGCGCAAGGCCGAGGACGGCGCAACGTCCGCATTGCGGCCAGCGCCATTGCCACCGACAGCGTCAGCCTGCACGACCGGCGCGACCCTTTGTGGCTGGACGCGGTGGCCCTCAGCACACAGAAGGCGTACAAGCAGGCCGGTATCGGGCCAGAGGATGTGGACCTCTTTGAGGTACACGATGCGTTCACCATCATGAGCGCGCTGTCGTTAGAGGCCAGCGGCTTTGCCCCACGCGGCCAGGGCGCGCGCCTGGCCGTGGGGGGCGACATCTTCATCAATGGCCGCATCCCCATCAGCACCATGGGCGGGCTGAAAGCGCGCGGCCATCCCGTCGGCGCGACGGGCGTCTATCAGATTGTGGAAGTGGTGGAGCAACTGCGCGGCGAGGCCGGTGCCAACCAGGTGGGCGATGCCCACTGGGGCATAGCGCAGAATATCGGCGGCAGCGGCGCGACGGTCATCACCACGATTCTGGAGGGCGGGCACTAACCCCCGCTCTACCGCAAATTTACTCTTTACTTTTTACGGATTACGATCCGGGAGGCTATCATGCGTATTGCACAAAATTGGCGTCTCAAGGCCCAGCGTTACAATCTCACAGGCGAAATCTGCGAGGAGTGCGGCACCAAGATCTTCCCGCCGCGCGACGTCTGCCCGGAGTGCGTAAAGCCGGCCCGGACGCCCTACACTTTCAGCGGCAAGGGCGAGGTCTATAGTTATACCACGCTTTACGACGCGCCCGCCGGTTTTCAGCAGTTCGCGCCCTACACCGTCGCCCTGGTGAAGTTGGCAGAAGGCCCGCTCATCACCGCGCAACTGACCGACGTGGACCCGGAGGAGGTCAGCATCGGTATGCCGGTGGAGATGACGACCCGCAAGGTGTCGGTAGAGGGCAACGAGGGGTTGATTCAATATGGGTATAAGTTCCGCAAGAGTATCTGGAGCCGATAGGGGGTTCTGGCCGCCTATGATATAATGGGGGCCAGAGATAGCGGCCTGGCGAGCAGTATGCTGTTCGCCGGCCGGTGGCCCCGCCGGAGTAGCATCAGAAACCGTGATCGGCACGCACGGCACTGCTCATCCTTCAGAGGGGCAGTGCCGTGTTGTTTTGCAGCGCGCAAGGTGTGTACAACGGGAGGGTGGTCATGGCAGAAAATGATCTGGTTCAAATCTCGTTCACCGAGCAAGTTGGTGACGATACAGGTACTCTAACCAGTAATGGAGAGATTGAACCCGGAGACGGTGCTTCTGACCGGGGAGGGCAGCGCACCAATGAGTTGGATGGTAAGACCTGGACCCGCTACTCAATCTCTATCTGGAGCGATATCCGGAAAACTCAAGAGGAAATCGCCCTCGGCCATCCTGCCATCTTCCCTGTGGCTCTCGTCGGCCGGCTGATTGAGGTTTTCACCAACCGCAACGACCGCATTGTCCTTGATCCGTTCGCTGGCATCGGCAGCACTGTCGTGGCTGCACAGACTCTCGGTAAAGAAGGTGTCGGTATTGAGTTGTCTCCTGAGTTCGCCGAGAAAGCGCGTATGCGCTGCCAGCAAAAGACGCTACTTGATATTGGCAAGGGAAGCGGAACTATCCACACCGCGGATGCACGTGACCTATTGCAGTACGTTGCCGCGGGCTCAGTTGATCTGGTAGTCACTTCGCCACCCTATTGGGACATCTTAACCGAGAAACGCACGGCTGATTACAAGGAGATACGAAACTACGGTGACATAGAGGCCGATCTTGGCAGGATCAACGATTATCGGGAGTTCCTCGCTCAACTAAAGGCTATTTTCGTGCAGTTATATAAAGCCATGCGCCAGGGTGCGTATTGCTGCGTCATCGTCATGGACATCCGCAAGAAAAACAGATTCTACCCATTTCACAGTGACATCGCAGACTTCATGCAAGAGATCGGTTTTATCTACGACGACATCATTATCTGGGACCGTCGTCATGAGTATAACAACATGCGGCCATTGGGCTATCCCAGGGTATTCCGCGTCAATAAGGCGCACGAGTTCATCTTGATATTCCAGAAACCCAAGACACCTCGCTGAAAAGGAGTCGCCGTGATGCGGTTCCCGCTAGATGATTACATGGACAGCGATGTAGCATATCTCGTGGGCCTGATCACTGCTCGCGGAACTATCATGGAAACCTCCGGCGTGCGCCAATTGACGATTGAGTTCCCCTACTCGTCGTTGGAAGCACAAGGCATCTCCAGCACATTTGACCAAGAGACGGCAATTCGACTAGGCCTTAACGATATTCGGGAGCGGCTGCTAGACCTGCTAGATACAGATATCAGCATCATTCGTAGAGAAGGCGGTGTTGATTTCGTGATACGGTTTATGCGCAACAGCATGATTTGGCGCAACATCTTGCTGCTGACGGCTGGTGCGATGAGTTACCCCTATTTCCGCGTGCCGGATGTCTTCTTTGACGAGAGCCTGCCCAAGGAGTGGCAACGGGAGTTTGTGCGCGGGTATGCCGACGTTGCCGGTAATATACGCCACGCCAATCGCTATGTGGATGGACGCCATCGCGTGCGGCTAGATGTGCTGAACTATCCGGTGAATTGGGAAGTACCGGTGCAACTTTGCACCCTGTTGCAAGAGCATCTTGACGTACCTGTTCAACTCATCACCTGGGGGCATCCCAATCTGGGGCGAGATTTCCGCGAACACCAGATCAACATCTTTGCCAGGCCATTTCTCAAAGTCGGTTTCTCTTTTGAACATAAGCAGAAGATTCTTGAGGAATTCGTGGCCTGGGATGCCAAGAACACGCGGGATGCCGGTTACGACCCGTGTCCGGGTATCCGCCATATACATGATCCGAAACCGCACGACCCCAGAGAAAACAGCCGCGACAGGCTAGACACGCGTCTGGTTGGGAACCACTACAACGCCTACTGGCAGATTTGTAAAGCCCTCGGCTGTACCCGGGTGCCTCCGGCGGGCACTCAGCTCAGCATGGAATTTGTTGAAGACACCGATCCTGGAAGCGAGCTGAGGTAACTACATGACTTATCGGCAAGAAAGCGATATGTATCCTTTTGTCTGTCAATGGCTGACAGGCTTTCTGTCCGATAGGCATCGCCATGCCACCATCCGTGTGTTTGATTCGTCTCGCAAGAGCCTGTCCAGGCTCATTCAGGAAACCGGTCTGATTACTAACCTGCCACCAGAGTGGCCCTCGTGGGATATTCACGTTGACGTTGTAGGATTCGCGTTGACAGAAAAAGCAACCGGTCTCGCCTTCGTTGAGTGCAAGAATGTGGGGATCACGTTAGGTCATGTATCGCAGCTCATGGGGTATAGCCGCGTTGCGCTCCCTCAATACTCGTTCATTGTTTCCCCACAAGGCGCGTCTGATTCGCTTCGCTCCCTGCTTTTGACCTTTGGTCGCCTGGATGTTTTGCATTACCAAAGTCAGGCAGGTAGGTTGCCGCGTTCAATTGTAGTGGCTAGGTGGGATGAGACCGCCAATTGCATTGACGTTGGCTCTCTAGTTACCAACGACGTGAATCGCCTGGGTAGGCTGTAAAATGGCCTCGGTGAGTGATCTACCGCCCGGCAACTACCTCATCGCCGTTGAAGGCGGCGGCACCAAGACGCAGGCCGCCCTGTTTGCTGCCTACGGCGAACTGTTGCAGGTGGCCGCTGCCGCCGACGTGAACGTGAACTTCACCACGCCGGAGCGAGCCATCAGCGCCATCGTGGAGGCAGTGAAGACCGTCCTCCAGAAGGAAGGCATCGCCGCTGCCGATGTCAGATGGGCGACCTACGCGCTCGTCACGACGACCATGGTGGCCGAGAGGGCGTTTGCCTTAGCCTGCCCCCAGGCGACGCTCCTCCCATATAACGAAAGAGATGTGGTCTTCGCCCGCGCGGGACATTATCGCCCTCACGGCGTCGCGGTTGTGGCCGGAACCGGCGCTACCGCCTGGGCCGTCCGCCAGGACGACGGGCGACAAGTCGGCATGGGAGGTTGGGGTTCGCTCCTGGGCGACGAAGGAAGCGCGTATGCCATCGGCCTCTCGGGCCTGCGCGCCGTCGCGCAGGCGTGGGAAGGGCGGGAGGCCCCGACCCGCCTGGTGGAGGCCGCGTGCCAGTTCTACGACTTGCCCCAGCCCGACCTTAAGAGCGCGCTGATTCATCTCACCTACCAGAAACCTTTGAGCCGGACAGAGCTCGCGGCCTTCGCCCGCGAGGTCACCCGCCTGGCGGCAGAGGGTGATGATGTGGCCCGCCGGATTGTAGGCGACGCGGCCAACGACCTCGCCGCGCTGGCGCTCCACGCAACCCGCCACCTCTTTCATCCTCATGAATCGTTTGTTGTCGTCATCGCCGGTGGCCTCCTGAACGCGGGCGAATTGGTGCTGGGGCCGCTGCGGGCGCAGGTGCTCCAGGAGTTCTCCCACGCTACGGTAGAAGTCGGCAGCGAGCAACCTGCCATCGCCCTGGGCCGGTTGGCTCTCCACCATCTATCCCCATCGTGAGGTGCCCCCTTGTTGATTGAACGCTATTTCGCGGCCATCCAGGCCAAGATTGCCGAGATCGCCACCGACCAAGAGCCGATCCGCCAGGCGGCGCGCCTTTGCGCCGACGCCCTGGCGCGCGGCGGTGTCCTCCACATCTACGACAGCGGCCATATCGTTTCTCAGGAGTTGGTGCGGCGGGCAGGTGGCCTGGTCGCGTTCAGCCCGCTCACCTTCTCGCTGAACGTGAACAACGCCGTCCTGACCCGGCGTGAGCCGCAACCCGCCGACGCGCGGCAGGCCATCGCCTTCATTGAGCACATTTTTGACCGCGGCCAACTGCACGCGGGCGACGTCCTCTTTGTGGGGAGCGTGTCGGGGAAGTCGGCCTCCGTCGTGGAGTTGGCGATACAGGCGCGGGCCCACGGCCTCACGGTCATCGCGCTGACGTCACCGGCCTACAGCGGGCAACTGGTTTCCGAGCACCCCACCGGCAAGCGGCTCCACGAGGTGGCCGACCTGGTTCTGGATAACCACGCGCCTCCCGGCGATGCCATGCTGGCGGTGGAGGGGCTGGATGCGCCCCTCTGTCCCGCCTCCGGCATCGGCGCGGCCTGCGTCCTCTGGGGCGTGACCGCAGGCATCGTGGAGGAGATGCTGGCTCGCGGCCTGACGCCCAGCGTCTATGCCAGCGTCAACCTCCCCGACGGCCCGGAGCGGGTGCGCCAGGTGGAAAAGCGAGCAATGGAGAAAGGATACTGAATGAGATACCTGGATGAGGTGATGGCCTTGCTGCAAGAGGTGCGCTGGACGCAGGCAGAAGCGGTGGAACGCGCGGCGGCGACGCTGGCCGATACGATTGCCAACGACCACCTCATATTCGTCTTTGGCCCCTCCCACGCGAGCATTCTGGCCCAGGAACTCTTCTACCGGGCCGGCGGCCTCGTGCCGGTGAACGCGATCCTGCCACCCGGATTGACCACCAACGTCCACCCCATCACCCTGACCACGCGCCTGGAGCGGCTGCCGGGGTTTGGGACTCAGATCGTGGCCGAGACGCCCATCGGTGCAGGCGACGTCCTCATCGTCATCTCGGTGTCGGGCCGCAACATCACGGCGGTGGAGGTGGCGCAGAAGGCGAAGGCACGCGGGGCGACGATTCTAGCGGTGACGGCGGTCAAGTACTCTCAGGCCGTCGCGCCGCGTCAGCCGGGGACGCCGCGCCTCTACGAAGTGGCAGACCTGGTTCTGGATCTCTCCTCGCCGGTAGGGGATGCGCTGGTGGAGGTCGCCGGGCTGCGGCAGCGCGTCGGACCTTCTTCCACGGTGGTAGGGGCCGCGCTCTTGAACTCGGTGGTGGTGCGCACCGCCGAACTCCTGCTAGAACGGGAGCACGAGCCGCCGGTCTTCATGAGCGCCAACGTGGACGGCAGCGAGGAGCACAACCGGCGCTGGCTGGAGCGTTACGCCGGGCGGCTGACCTATCTGTAGGGTTTCCAATCCAATTACCTATTGCGTCCTGACCGGCAACGTGCTATAGTAAGGCTACGCATGGGTTGGGGGATGCGGCATATTTCCTGGCCGTCCACGAATACAAAGCACGAATACACGAATGGCTCGTAGAGAATGTTATTCGTGTATTCGTGTGTCCTC
>JADYZS010000455.1 GCA_020853075.1 Anaerolineae bacterium
AGTAGGGGTTGGGGCGTGGGTCGCGCTGGACGAGACAGGTGCGTGCCGGGAGGCGCGCATCGTCCTGGGCGCAGTCGCGCCGACCCCCATCCGTGCGCCCGCAGCCGAGGCAGCCTTGCGTGACCGGCGATTGACCGACGGAGTGTTGGCGGAAGCGGCGCAGCAGGCGGCTGCCGCGTCCCGCCCCATTAGCGACATACGTGCCTCGGCTGAGTATCGCCGCCACCTGGTCGGCGTGCTGGCGAAGCGAGCTGTCCGCGCGGCCTGGATGCGAGCACAGGGAATTGCATAGAAAAGCGGAGGGAGAGCTGTGAAACTGACGATACAGATGATGGTGAACGGACAGCCGGTTACGGTGGAGACGGAGCCCAACCGCACCCTGCTGGAGGTCTTGCGGGAAGATCTGGGCCTGACCGGCTCCAAAGAAGGCTGCGGCACGGGTGACTGCGGCGCGTGCACGGTGCACCTGAACGGGCGGCCGGTGACGTCGTGCCTGGTCCTCGCGCCGGAGGCAGACGGCTGCGAGATCGTAACCATTGAGGGCCTGGCGCAGAGCGGGCAGTTGCATCCCGTACAGCAGGCGTTTATCCAGTATGGCGGTCTGCAATGCGGTATCTGCACCCCCGGTTTCGTCATGGCCGCCACCGCGCTCCTGCGCGACAACCCGAATCCGACGGAGCATGAGGTGCGCGAGGCCATCGCGGGGAACCTTTGCCGCTGCACTGGCTACGACAAGATCGTGCGCGCCATCCTGGCCGCGAGCGATGTGGCGGAGAGGTGAGTTCTTTGAGGATAGGTGGTTAGGAGGGAGTCGCCATGAGTGAACATCAGATCGTCGGAAAGCCATTACCGCGCGTGGACGCGCGCGAGAAAGTCACCGGCCAGGCCATCTATGGAGCCGACTTCCGCCTGCCGGGGATGCTGGTCGGTAGGTTCCTGGGCAGTGCATACGCCCATGCTGAAATCCGTCGCATAGATACGAGCCGGGCCGAGGCCCTACCCGGCGTGTACGCCGTCGTCACCGCAGCCGATCTGCCCCGCGGCGAGCACTACGACGCCGGTAGCCGGGCCCATGCCGTCTTTGCCGGTGACCGCGCCCTCTTTGTGGGCCAGCCGGTAGCCGCGGTGGCCGCGGAAGACCTGGCAACCGCCCAGGAAGCGTTACGCCTCATAGAAATTGAATACAACCCGCTGCCCGCCGTGCTTGATCCGGTGCAGGCTATGGATCCTAGCAGCCCGGTTATTCAACATGAAGGCCCTGCCGACCGCTCTGAAATGGACGTGCACACCCAGCAGGCCGCGGACGTCAAGACGTTGGAAGACAACGAGAATGACAACGTCGTCAACAAGGTGGACTTTGAACAGGGCGACGTGGCGCGAGGTTTTGCCGAAGCCGACGTGATCGTTGAGCACACCTACCGGGTGCCGATGGTGCATCAGGGTTACGTTGAACCTCACTCCCAGACCGCGCTGTGGGACTCGTCCGGACGCGTGACGATCTGGATCAGCACGCAAGGGATATTTGACGTGCGCGAACGTCTGGCCGAGACTCTCGGTTTATCCGCCTCGCAGATTCGCGTCATCTCCACGGAGATCGGCGGCGGCTTCGGCGGTAAGATGGCCCTCTTCGCCCCGCTGGTGGCCGTCCTGGCGCGCAAGGCCAAACGCCCTGTGCAACTCGTCCTCAGCCGCCACGAGGAACTGCAAGCCTCCAACCCTGCGCCCCTCTCCGTCGTACATCTGAAAACGGGCGTCAAGCGGGACGGCACCATCACCGCCATCCAGGGCAAAGCCGTGGTGGATACCGGCGCGTACAGCGGCGCTCCGATGACCGTCATCTGCATCATGCTGGGCCAGGCGTACAAGTGTGCCAACGTCCGCATTGAAGGCTACGAGGTGCTGACCAACAAGCCGAGCGTCACCGCCTACCGCGCGCCCGGCGGCCCCAACGCGGCCTTCTCCATTGAAAGCCAGGTGGACGAGATGGCGCGCGCTATCGGCATGGACCCGCTGGAGTTCCGCCTCAGGAACGCGGCTGAAGAGGGGACCATGCAACCCCACGGGCGTGCGCACAGGCGCATCGGTCTCAAAGAGACGTTGGCCGCGCTGCGACCCGCCTGGGAGGACGCGAAGCGGTGGAAACAGGAGCCCGGAGACCAATGGCGCGGCATCGGCGTTGCCTGCGGCGGTTGGGAAGGAGGCCGGGGGCCCGGCGTGGCCTTCATGGTTCTGGATGAGGATGGTATGTTTCGCCTCGTCTGCGGGGTCGTGGACCTCACGGGGTCGCACACCTCCCTGGCGCAGATCGCAGCGGAAGCGTTGGGTGTATCCCCCGCGCGCGTGCGGGTGGTGAAAAGCGATACCGACACAGGCCCCTGGGCCCCCATGTCGGCAGGGAGCCAGACGACCTACGGCATGGGGCCAGCAGTGCAAGAGGCGGCAGCAGACGCGCGCAGGCAACTTCTTCGCTACGCGGCGGCATACTTGAAGACGCGCGCAGGAAAACTGACCCTGGCCGACGACCAGATCTACGTCACCGATAAGCCGGAGAAGCACGTCACGCTGAAGAAGATGTACGATCTAGCCAACGGCTGGTCGGCCCGGTTCAAGCCCATCCTGGGGCGAGGGACAGCCCCGCGCCGCCAGCCGGCGCCCAGTTTCGCCGCCTGCGTAGCCGCGGTAGAGGTGGACCCGGAGACCGGCAAAGCGAGCATACGGCGGCTGGTGGCCGCGCAGGACGTGGGTCAGGCCATCAATCCGCTGTCGGTTGAGGGCCAGATACAGGGCGGCACGGTGCAGAGCGTGGGGATTGCGCTGTGGGAGGAGTTGGCGTTTGACGAGCAGGGCACGGTGCGCAACCCGAACCTGCTGGACTATCGCAAGGCAACCGCCGCCGACCTCCCCTTCATCCAGACCGTCCTGGTCAACGTCCCGGCAGGCGACGGGGCTTATGGTGCGAAGATCGTAGGCGAGCCGAGCATCGTCCCGCCAGTGGGCGCGGTGGCGAACGCTGTGGCCGACGCCATCGGCGCGCGTGTCTATGATTTGCCGATCATGCCTGAGCGGGTTTGGCGGGCGCTGGCCGCGCGGGGATGAGTCAAAAAGTAGAGGCGTTCAATTGAACGCCCCTACTTCCCCCAGAACAGTGGTCAGGCGCTCACCCGTCCAACCCTAACGGCGCTTGCTTCCCCACCTCCCTTTTGCTCTTAGGCGCTTTCTTGAAGGTTACGTTCACCTGCCCAATCGGGGGCATGTCAATCCTCTTGTCTTCAAAAAGTTCGGCCACGGTCAGGATTTGCAGGCGGGGATAACGCTTCCCCCATACAGGAGATTCGTAGAAGCCTGTGCCGGCTGCCTCAGCGCGCATCGGTTTCGTTGGCTCGTACAACGTGATCAGGACGCCTAGAGCGGCTTTCTCTCGCTCCACCACAGCCTGAAGTTGCCGCACATAATCTACGGTTACCTGGCCTGACTTGACCGAGAGGATAACCACCTGTGTCTTGCGCTGCGGCCCATC
>JADYZS010000456.1 GCA_020853075.1 Anaerolineae bacterium
GACATGATACCCTCCTGTTGGTTTCCCTTTTAGAGGTCTATCATGTCAGCTTACCACAATCTGCTTCGGATGTTAAGGTGCTATCTCCCTAAAAACTGTCCGCCCTTCAACCCAAAGGGGAGAGGGTTTTAACCAACTCCCCTCTCCCGTGTACTCACCATGCCGAGTACGGCTTGGCGTACACGGTGCGTTCTTCCCAACGCCTTGCGGGAGAGGGGCCGGGGGTGAGGGGTTAAGGTGCTCCTGTGGTTGCTTCCTGATGGCAATACCTACCCTTGTCAGCCCTTCTCTCCCCGGCTCGGGGGGAAGAAGGGGGAAGGGGATTGAGAGAGATTTGGTGTATAATAGAGACGGGGAACCGGATAGCCCCTCCCATCGTTATAGATACAGTGGGGCCTTGTTGAATTGAAAAGCCTGACGTTTGTGGCCGGGGAGGTGACAGGTTATGAGTGCTATGAATGTGACACCCCCAGACTCGGGCGATTTGTCGCCCCGGGCGCGGTTCGCCCTCGCCATGACCATCGCGCTGGCCGCGTTGGGCACGATTACACTGGTCGTCGCGACGATCATGATGCTCCGCTCCGGCGCGCAAAGCACGGCGACGGTGACGCCGACGCGCATCCCCGCGGGCGTCATTCGCGTCCAGCCTGTCCGGGGGAGCGCGGGTACCGTCGTCACGGTGGAAGGCCAGGGCTGGCGCGCGGGCGAGACTATCTTCGTCCGCATAGAGAGCGCGTCCGGCGACGTGCGCAGCGAATCGGCTTTTGCCGGCGCGGTGGTGGATGATGATGGTCGCTTCACCGCGACCTTTACCTTCCCGGCGGACGACCGCTGGCTCCAGATGGGTGTTGTGAACGTCGTCGCCTGGGTTCCCGCCACGGGCGCAGCGGCCTCTTCCCCGTTCCAGGTTGTCGCCCCGGGCACGACGGTGACGCCGATTTTGACAACGGCCACGCCAACCGCCCAGCCGGGTGAGTCGGTGACGCCTGTGGCCCCTACCGCTACCCCCATCACCGCGGTGCCGACGGCCACGCCCCGGCAGGCTACGGCGACTCCGACGCTCGTTCCGGTGACGGCTACGCCGACGCAACCGGGCGCGACGGCTACGGTTCCACTGGCGACGGCCACGCCGACGCGCCGCGCGACCACCACTCCTGTCGTCATCACCGAGTGGCGTGGCGAATACTACGACAACCGTGACCTGGTGGGAAGCCCGGCCTGGGTGCGCAACGATACGGCCATCAACTTTGATTGGGGCAGCGGCTCACCGGCAGCGGGCATCCCCTTTGATAACTTCTCGGTCCGCTGGACGCGCTCCCTCTCCTTTGCCGCAGGCACCTATCGCTTCTCGGTGCGGGTGGACGACGGCGCGCGTCTCTGGCTGGATAACCAATTGGTTATTGACCAGTGGCACGCTTCGTCGCCGACTACTTACACCGTGGACCGCAACCTGAGCGCGGGTGTCCATAGCCTGCGCCTGGAGTACTTTGAGGCGACCGGCCAGGCGCAGGTGCGTCTGGATTGGGGTCTGGTAGAATCGTTCCCCGACTGGCGCGCCGAATACTTCAGCAACCGCGACTTGAGCGGCAGCCCGACGGTGATTCGCAACGATGCCAACGTGGACTTCAACTGGGGCACAGGCACACCCGCCGCGGGTATTTCCTTTGATAGTTTCTCCGTCCGCTGGAGCCGGACGCTCTCCTTCTCCGCGGGGACCTACCGCTTCACCTTACAGGCCGACGATGGCGTGCGCTTCTGGCTGGACGGGCAACTGCTGATAGACGAATGGCACGATGCCTCCGGCCAGACCTACACCGTGGATCGCACTCTGGGCGACGGCAACCATAGCCTGCGGGTGGAGTATTACGAGAATAGCGGCGGCGCGCTGGTCAAACTGAGTTGGCAGCGGGTGGAGACGTTCCCCCAGTGGCGCGGCGAATACTTCGCCAACCGAGACCTGGCGGGGAGCCCGGTCGTGGTGCGCAACGATACAGCCATCAACTTTGATTGGGGTTCCGGCTCGCCGGCGGGCAACGTCCCTGGCGACAACTTCTCGGCCCGCTGGACTCGCACCCTCGCCTTTGATGGAGGAGATTACGATTTCAACGTGCGGGCCGACGACGGCGTGCGCGTCTGGATAGACGGCAGCCTGGTGATAGACGAGTGGCACGATGGTTCGGCCCAGACCTACACCAGCAAGCGCACCCTCGCCAGCGGCAACCACAACCTGCGGGTGGAATACTACGAGCACACCGGCGCTGCCAGCCTGGTCTTCTGGTGGGAGCGTGCGCTCAACTATGCTGACTGGAAGGGCGAGTACTTCGCCAACCGCGACCTGGCCGGGAGCCCCGCGGTGGTGCGCAACGACGCGGCTGTCAACTTTGACTGGGGCGCATCCTCGCCGGCCGCGGGCATCCCCGCCGACAACTTCTCGGTGCGCTGGACCCGCACCCTCAACTTCCTGCCCGATACCTATCGCTTCTTTGTGCGGGCCGACGACGGCGTGCGCCTCTGGATTGACGGCAACCTGGTCATAGACCAGTGGCACGATTCTGCCTCGCAGGTCTATTCAGCTGACATCGCGCTGACGGGCGGTAGCCACAACCTGCGTATGGAATACTACGAACGCTCAGGCGGCGCGCGGGCGGAACTGTGGTGGGAGTTGGCGCCGGATACGCCGACGCCGACCCGGACGCCCACCCGCACACCGACCCGCGTCCCGCCGACGGCCACCCATACACGCGTCCCGGCAACGGCGACACCGACGCGTGTTCTACCGACCGCGACCCATACGCGGGTTCCGCCGACGGCGACGCCGACACGAGTGCCACCCACCGCCACACCGACGCGGATCCCGCCGACGGCTACACCTACGCGCGTCCCGCCGACGGCTACTCCTACACGGACACCTGTGCCGCCCACCGCCACACCGACGCCGGTGCCGCCAACCGCCACATCCACGCGCGTTCCACCCACGGCAACCCCCACGCGCGGGCCGGTGACCGCCACGCCGACGCGGACGACCTTAGCCGTGAGCATCTACGTATCACCGACGGTGGCCGCGATTGGTTGGAGCGTGGTCGTGACGGGGCAGGGCTGGCTGCCGGGTGATACGGTGGTTATCTCCCTGGTAGAGATGAAGGCCTCCGTCGCCAAGGCCGAGGAAATGACCCGCACCGTCGCCAGCGCGAACGGGCGCATCCGGGCCAGTTTCGTCGTGCCGGAGACGCGGCGGTGGGCCCAGCAATCGCAAGCACGCGTCATTGCCCGCCGCCCCGATGGCAGCGCCAAGGCCGAAGTGGTTCTCAAATTGGGCGGCCTGGAAACGGATGATGACCTCCCCCAGGGGCCACCGCGCCGGTCGGAGAAATCGGGCCAGGTGGTGGTGACGTCTGACGCCGAGTGGAGCCGCCTGCCGGTGGATGATACCGGGCCACCGGCTGGCGCTGCCCCTGCCGATACATCTCCGCGCCGGCAGGTTCCTACCGATGAGGCACAAGCCAAGAAGGACGAGGAGCCGCCCGAAGAAGGGGCGGCTGACGCCTTAACTCAGCCTGCCGCGCCAGAGGAAATGGACTGGGAGAAATATCTGGTCGTCGGCTTCTGCCTGGGCGAGAAGCCAACCGGCGGCTACGCTCTCTCTATCCTCAGCGCGGCGCGGGAGGGTCGCCTGGTCACGGTTGTCGTGCGGGTGACGGAGCCTGCCGATGCCAAGAGCGCGCCTATAGGACGTACCTATCCTTGCCAGTTCGTGCGCATCTCGCGCGCGACGCTCCCCCTGGGCCAGTTGTCCTTTACTTTTGTGAACGAGGCGGGCAAGGTGTTGGGAAGAAAGCAGGTGGTGCTGCGGTAGGATTCTAGGGGGCAGGGGGATGAAAAATAGAGACGACCTGCCGGGTCGTCTCTACGATGCCTATGGTAGAGCCGTTGCATGAAACGGCTCTGCTAATTTACCTGCGCCGCAGGTTAGATGCGCCGGTGACGGATTGCCGTCCGATCTTCGGGTCGCCTGCATAGTTGAGAGTGGACGCCCCGCTCAGTTCCACGTCCAGCGTATCCTTCACGTTGATGGTCGCCGTGCTCGCGCCGCTCAGTTCCACGTCTGCCTCGTTGATGGCGAAATCGGCCAGGTCCAGCCTGCTCGCGCCGGAGACATCAAGGGTCAATACGTCGGCGGAGCCTTCCAGGGTCGCTCGGCTCGCCCCCGATACGTTGAATCTGGCATCGCGCACCTCTACTTCGCCGTTCAGGGTGCTGGCTCCCGATAGGTTCAGCCGGAAGTCGTCGGTGGACCTGAAGCCTGTGAGCGTTCCGCGCACCGCCCCGGAGAGGGTGAGCGCCTCAATCTTGGGCATGGTTATCTCGGCCCGCAGAGTCACGTTGCGGAGACCGCGGAGCGACTCCGTGCCGATCTTCAGGGTTCTTCCGCTCTTTTCCACCTCAATGTAGCGGAACACGTTGTCGTCGGCAGTGATCGCCACGCTGAAGTCGTTGCCCTGCACGACGTCAACCTCAAACGCGCCCCCCACGCTCACATCGGTGAAGTCGCTGAAGTCGTATTCTCTGGTATCCAGCCTACCGGAGCCGCGCACGATACCGGCGCAGCCTGAGAGCACGATGACTGCTACAAGGATGGCCGCCAACGAGACGAGTAGTGTGAATCTCCTGCCCATGAGAGACCTCCCTTTGTCGGCCAGGAGCGGTTTGTAGGCCACATCCTCCTGACTTGCCCCCAGTATAGAGCAAGATCTTCCTTCGCACATCCGCCTGTTGGGGAGTCTATCGGCCAGCCACGCGGCCAGTCTTTTCCCTGGTCAGGTGACCAGGAAGGTGTCCCTGGATAGAGGGTAGTTGCGGCATAGCCAGGGTTCTACCGCGTAGGCTCTACCCCGATCCGACGCTGTTCGCCCTTTCCCCACGCTATGCCTTCTCTGCCGCCGCCTGCAGAGCCATCTGGTCTAGAAATTCCTTGTCTTCCACCCGCAGCAAGTAAGGATTGAACAACTGCGCCACGCAGAAGAGCATCAAGAGCGCGCCGAGCACAGCCATAACTGCACCGGGATTGAACAGGCCACCCACGAGGCCCGCCAGCGCCGTGCTGAGCGGCCAGGTGAACTGCGCGATGAGCCGCCGCACCGCGAAGACGC
>JADYZS010000457.1 GCA_020853075.1 Anaerolineae bacterium
GGTAACCTGGCTCTGTGAATGAGGTCGTTGCAGTCGCTGACCTCTGACATACCTTTGCTTTTTATAAGGAGAGACCGTCATGCCGAAACGCATTGAGTTCGTGGCCGAAGATGAGAGCATCCTGGCTGTGGCCGAGCTCTGGGAAGAGCGCGCGCCCAAGACCTGCGAGGCGGTGTGGAACATGCTCCCGGTTACAGGGCATTTCCACCATGCCATCTATTCGGGCGCCGAGCTGGCAATGATCCTGCCCAAGTTTGTCGATCTCGGCGAAGAGAACGCTACTACTGCCGTACTTCCCTGGGAGATCGGCTTCGCCTCCCTGCGGAAGCGCGACTTCTTTGAAGTGCTGGAGGATTTCAGCGAGATCTGCTTCTTCTATGACCGCGGCGCGCGGCCCAGCATGATGGAAGGCCCGGTGAAGGTGAGCCTCTTTGCCCGTTTCATCTCCGGGCAGGACGGGTTGTATCGGCTCTGCCATCGTATGAGGAAGGAAGGGCAGAAGCGGTTCACCATCCGGCGTGCGCCCGACGAAAAGGGTTAGCAAGGGGGGAAGTTCAATCATTATGTTGAGTTATCAAGACTTCGCTTCTCTCGTATCTGAGCACGAGGCGTGGCGTGCCCGCTGTCTGAATCTGATCGCGGCGGAAAACGCCCTCAGTCCGGCGGTACGCCGCTTCCTGGACGGCGACCTGGTGCAGCGCTATGGCAATTATGCCGGGCGCAATCTAACAGACCGCCGCTACACCGGTAACCGCTACGTCCAGCGGATAGAGGTCGGGCTGTTGGAGATCGTGCGAGAGGTGTTCGGAGCGAGTGAGGTAGAACTGCGGGCTATCTCCGGCCACGTGGCAGGCCTGGCCGTGATCATGGCTACGTGCCGTCCGGGCGATACGGTGCTGGAACTGGCCGGGATAGATGGCGGGCATCGCCTGGCGGAGAAGGCGGCGGAGAGCCCACTGATTGATCTGAAGGTGCTTCCGCTGCCCTTTGATCCCATCAACTACAACGTCAACGCCGAAGCCGCCTGCCAGTTGATCGCCGAGCGGAAGCCGAGCCTCGTTATCCTGGGAGCCAGCAACTTTCTCTTCCCCCATCCGGTCAAGGAGATCGCGGCCTCCCTGGCTGCATCGCCCCGCACGGTGCTGGCCTACGACGCATCCCACGTCCTCGGCCTCATCGCCTGCGGCGAATTCCAGAGCCCGCTGCCGGAGGGGGCTCACGTCGTCTTCGGAAGCACCCACAAGACGCTCCCCGGCCCGCAGGGCGGGCTCATCTTCAGCAACGATGCCCGCCTGATGGATGCCATCAGCACGGCGGTCTATCCGGGGACGGTGACCAACCACCATCTGATGCGCAGTCCTGCCCTGGGCGTTGCGCTACTGGAGATGCACGCCAATAAGGGGTATGCGCGCCAGATTATTCGGAATGCTCAGACGTTGGGAAAGTCGCTCTCCGAGCAGGGCCTGCGCGTGGTGGCGGCGCATCGGGGCTTTACCCAGTCTCACACCATTCTCCTCCAGGTGGCTGAATACGGCACGGGGAGGTCGGTGGCAGCCCTCCTGGAAGAGGCCGAGATCATGACTTCGTATGCCAGCCTCCCTGACGCGCTGGGGAAAGAAGGTGTGCGTCTGGGGACAGCCGAGGTCACCCGCCTGGGAGCCCGCGAGACGGACATGGCCTCCGCCGCCGAGATCATCGCTGACGTGATCCAGAAGCGAACCAGCCCCACCGCGGCGCGCGCGGCGGTACGCGCCTGGGTAGATCGCTTACCCGGCATGGCCTACGCCGATCTTCTGGATGGCAAAAGCACGCCATGAGCCGACAGCCGACAGTCCTGACGATAGACCTGGGCCTGACCAATTGCAAGGCGAGCCTCTTCAGCCTGGAAGGTCGCCTCGTGGGGCAGGCGAGCCACCGTTACCCTACGCTCAGCCCGCAGCGTGGCTGGTCCGAGCAGGACCCGCAGGAGTGGTGGCGCGCGCTCAAGGCTTGCAGCCAGGCATTGCAGTCCCAACCAGGCACTCAGAAGACGGAGATCATCGCCATCAGCGCGACGGGCCACATGCACGGCCTGGTGGCTTTGGATCGCGAGGGACATCCTCTCACCACCTGCTGGACCCTCTTTGACCAGCGAGCCGAGGCAGAGGCTCAAGAATTGAACCGGCTGCTTAGCGCAGAGACGACCTACCGGCTGACGGGGGCGCGGCTGGAAGCCTACACGCCCGCGGCTAAGATCGCTTGGCTCAAGCAGCATCGTCCAGATGTTGCCGGGAAGGCGGCCTTTTTCCTCGCGCCGAAGGACGTGATCCGTTGCCAACTGGGTGGGGAGCCGGTGACCGACCCTATTGATGCTGCGGGCACCGTATTGTATGACCTGAGGAGGGGTGCTTGGGCCGATGAACTGGTGACTGCGGCAGGGATACGACGAGAACAACTGCCGGAGGTGCGGCCCTCGTGGGCGCACGGTGGACGGCTGGGAGAGGAAGCCGCGCAGGAATTGGGCCTGCGGGCAGGGATTCCCTTGATCGTCGGCGGGGGCGACGACGTAGAGGCCCTGGGGGCGGGCGTGGTGACGCCGGGGCAGGCTCTGGAACACATCGGAACTACCGGTACGCTGATCGCCTGCCTGTCCGCTCCTCGGTTTGATCCGGAGCGGCGATTGGAGGTCTATCCCCATCCTGCGCCGAACCTCTACCTCTTGGGCGGCTCTACCAACGCGGCAGGGTACTCGTTGGACTGGGCGCGGCGTTTCGTCAGCCATGAGCCAACGGCTCAGGCTATGCTCCCTCTTACCTATCCCCCCTCCGGCGATGCCCCGCGTCCGCCCCTCTATTTGCCCTTCATCAAGGGAGAGCGGGGCCTCCTGTGGGATACCAGGGCCAGGGGCGCGTTCCTGGGGCTGCAAGAGGTGCACACGCCTGCTGACCTGGCCCGTGGAGTCTATGAGGGTGTCGCCTTCTCATTGAAGGAGGTCCTGGCCGCCGTGGGGAGATTGAGTGCGCCGGCCAACGAGGTCGTCTCGGGCACACCTCTCACCCATCCGGGTTGGGCGCAGATGCGCGCCGACATGTATGGCCTCCCCCTCCTCTTTCCGGCTGCCCCCGATCTGACGGGTCTGGGCGCCGCTCTCCTCGCTCTGGTTAGCCAGGGGGTCTTTGCCAATACCGGCGAGGCTGTGGCGAAGTGCTGTCGCATCGTGCAGCGAGTGGAACCGGATCCGGGGCGGGTGGCCTATTACCAAGAAGTCTTTCAGACGTACCAGGCGGCTATTCTCGCTTGCCAGCCGCTGTTCGCCAGATTATCGTAGCCTTGCCCCTGGCGGACGCTACGTTGGTAGGGGCATTTAACCGAATGTCCCTCCAAGCAGGAGGTAGGGTGTAGTGGACGAGGTGAAGATCGGCATCATCGGCCTGGGTGGGTTTGGCCTTCTCCACCTGGATGTCCTGGCGAACTTGCCTGGGGTGAAAGTGATGGCCCTTGCCTCCCGCAATGAGACGCGGGCCAGAGAACTGGCCGCGCGTTACCGCGTCCCCCACATCTTCCCCGACACAGATGAGATGCTGGCTCAGGTGAAACTGGATGCCGTGGATGTCGTTACGGAGGACACGCGCCATCTGGCTCCCACCCTCTCGGCCCTGCGGGCGGGTATGGATGTCTTCGTAGAGAAACCGATCAGCCACGACGTGAATGAAGCCCGCCAGATGGTGGACGAGGCCGCGCGCCTGAAGCGCAAACTGATGGTCGGCCACATCCTGCGCTTTGATCCCCGCTGTGCAGCGATCAAGGAACGCATCCGGCAGGGAGAGATGGGACGTGTGGCGACGGTCTATGGCCGACGGAATATGATCAGGACTCGCCGGGAGACGTATAGCCATTCCAACCTGCTCTACACCACTGGCGTCCACGACATTGACCTGATCCTCTGGTACTTTGAGGGGCAGAAGCCAGTGGAGGTCTATATGAAGACGCTGGCAATTAGCGGGCACGGAGATGACGTCTTCTGGGGAATCATCACGATGGAGGACGGCTCCCTCGGCGTCGTGGAGACCACCTGGCTTCTGCCGAAGGCTGTCCCCTTTGGCGCCCACATTCTGCTGGAGGTCATTGGCACGGAAGGGACGGCTCTCGCCGAAGTCCCCGGCAACAGCCTCTCGTTCTGGTTTGATGATGGGGTGCAGGTGCCGGATACGGCTTATTGGCCTTCAGTGCACGGCGTGACCGTCGGCGCGCTGCGGGACGAAATCCTCTACTTCATCCGCTGCCTGATAGAAGATAGGCCGGTTGAGATGCCGAGGCCGGAGGAGGCTGTGGCCTCGCTGGAGGTGGCTGCGGCTCTGATTCGTTCCTCTCAAGAAGGCCGCCCGATCCGCCTGTAGAAAGTGTAGATAGAACCCGGATCAACGGAGGTTGTTCCATGACGGCTCCATTGTCTGCCCTGCACACGAAGGCCCTGGAGTTCGTGGATCGTCACCAGGACGCCTTGATTGCCTTTGCCAGTAGCCTCATCGCCACACCCAGCCCTACGCCGCCCGGCAATGAGCAGGCTGTGGCCCAGGTCGCGCGGGAGCGGCTGTGGGCTCTGGGCTTTCCCGACGTCGCGATCTTTGGCCCCCGGCCCGAACGGGCCAACCTGGTCTGCCGGTACGACACGGGCCGCCCTGGCCGTGTTTTGCTCCTCAACGGTCATCTGGATACGAAGCCAATAGGCAAGCGCGAGGCATGGGAGACCGATCCCTTTCAGGGTACGATCAAGAACGGACGACTGTATGGCCTGGGCGCAGTGGACATGAAGGGGGCCGATGCTGCTTTGGTCTATGGCTTGGCCGCGGCTGTCCAGGCAGGGGCCGATCATCTCAACGGACGGGTGATCCTGGCGTTGTCGGCAGATGAAGAGGGAGAAGCGTTGGATGGCGCCCGCTATCTGGTGCGAGAGATAGGAGTGCGGGCCGACGCCGCCTTGATCGCCGAACCGTGCGGCATCAGCAAGCCTTGGGAGATGATCCCTCTCATCTCGCGCGGCTTCTGCGGCGTTCGCTTCACCGTGAAGGGCACGCCGAGGCACAGCAGCATCAGCGACAGGCTGCCGGTAATCAACGCCAGCCTGGAAGCGAGCCGCCTTCTCCTTTTCCTGAAGGATGAATTACGCCTCACGCATCCGCCTACTCCCCTCTGCCCCCAGGGGCCAACCGTCAACCTCGGTGCGACGTTGAAGGGCGGGCAGGCCCTTGCCATCGTCCCCGGCGAGGCCGAGTTCACCGCCGACATCCGCACCCTCCCCGGTATGACCCAGGCGCAGGTCGCGCAGGACCTGGATCGCGCCATGGCTGAATTCCGGCGGCGCTACCCGCAGGCACAGGTTTCATGGACATTCGTCGCTGGCAACCTGGCTTGGACGACGCCGACACAGGTGGAGCCGGATGTGCCCCTGGTGCCCGCCCTACGAGAGGCAGTCCGCCAAGTGTTGGGAAAGATTCCGCCCTTCGGCTACTGCCCTGGCGGGACAGACGCGATCTGGTGGCAGGGCGCAGGGAACATCCCAACCATTCCTGCCTTTGGCCCCGGCCTCATGTCTAACGCTCACATGCCCAATGAGTTCGTTGGCTTGGATGAACTCGTGCAAGCCGCGAAGATCTACGCGCTGCTCATACTCAACTATCTCGGTAAGGAGCGAATCCGGTGACCACTGTTTCCCAAGCGAGGCCGACGTTGGATGCGATCAAAGAGGCGGTGTCCGCTCGCTATGCCTGGGGGCTAAAGGCATTGCAACGGCTGATTGCCGTTGATATCATCGCCCCCAAGGAAAGGGCCTGCCAGGAAGCCCTGGCCGAGATTCTGCGGGCGGAAAGCCTTCCCGTTCAACTCGTATCTCTGAACGAGGGCAACCTCCCGTCTGTGGAGGGCTTCATAGATACAGGACTTCCTTTGGCAGACCGTCCCAACCTGGTTGTCGCTCTGGAGGGAACGCACGCAGGCGGACGCTCCCTCATCTTGAATTCCCACATTGACACCGTCGCCTGGCAAGGCGGGGCGGAGAAATGGCAGGCTCATCCCCTATCGGGCGCGGTGAGGGACGGGAAGATCTACGGGCGCGGTGCGGTGGATGCCAAGGGGCAGGTGATGGCCGCAGTCATGGCGGTTCTGGCTTTGCGGGATCTCGGCTACGAACCGGCAGGGCGGCTGGTGGTGCAGAGCGTCGTGGGCGAGGAACCCGACGGGAACGGCACGCTGGCCCTCTGCGCCCAGGGGTGGCTGGCCGAGGCGGCCATCGTCCTGGAGCCAACTGACAACCAGATCGCCTATGGGCATCGGGGCGTCATAGACTTGCGCTTTCGTGTGGAAGGACGGCAGGGGCACGCTGCCGTCCAGAGCAGCGACGCGAACGCGATCGTCGTTGCCAGCCGCCTGGTGGAGGTTCTGGACGGTGCTCTGGCCGATTGGAGCGCGCCAGAGGACACATCGTATGGTCGCCCTTCGTTGAACGTGGGGCGGATTGAAGGCGGCGAGGATATTTTTACCGTCGCCCAGAGGTGCGAGATTAAGTGCGGTGTGCGTTATGCGCCGGGAACCTACCAATCTGTCCTGGGCCACATTGAGAGCCATCTGCTGAAGGAGGGCCCCCAGCATCGGCTGCCGATGGGCGATCTACTCAACATGACCACCTTCGCCCACCACGACGCGGCAGAAACACCCCCTGATTCGCCATTGGCAACTACGTTGCTGTCCTGTGTCCACCAGGTGGCCCCCGACCGGCGATTGGTGACCTGCCCTGGCGGCACCGACGCCCGCCATTTCATCAACCGCTATGGAGTGCCCGCTGTGATCTTCGGCCCAGGGCAACTCACCGTGGCCCACGCCGTGGATGAGTTCTTACCAGTAGAACAATGGTTGAAGGCGATTCAGGCTCTGGCGCTCTTCATAGTCCGTTGGTGTGGCTAGAAGCTTCACGCCAGCCAGCTAACGACGGCCAGCATCAACAGGGCATTGATCCCCAGAAGGATGCCAGTGACGGCGTCCAGGTTGGCTTGCGCCGCCCAGTAAAGGAGCAGCGGCATCACCAGAATGGCAAGCAACACCCCCGCCTGTAGCGTTCCCCGGTTCCTTATGATGAAGGCTTTTTGATCAGGTCTGGCTTGGGTCATAGATTGTTCCTTGCCAGCATCCAGACAACGCCCCCGATTAAAACGGTCATCACGAGGCCATAAGTGATCGTCCTGCGCAACACCAAGCCCTCTTTCCCGGCCAGTCCGGCGGTGCTGCAACCGACAATGATGCGGGCAGGAGCCAACATGCCGCCGATGGAGCCGCCAGTGGTCTGCGCCCCCAGAATGAGAGAAACCGGCAGGCCCAGGAGTTGCGCCGTCTGCTGTTGCAACGCTACAAAGACGACGTTGGAGTTGGTGTTGGAGCCAGTCATGA
>JADYZS010000458.1 GCA_020853075.1 Anaerolineae bacterium
TGGAATCGCCGCTACGTGGACCACGTGCAGATCACGGTGGCCGAGAGCATCGGCATAGAGGGGCGAGGGGCGTACTACGACAAGGCCGGCGTCCTGCGCGACGTCTTTCAGAACCACATGTTGCAATTGCTCTCGCTGCTGGCAATGGAACCGCCTATTTCATTTGAGGCAAACTACGTGCGTGATGAGAAGGTGAAGGTGCTCAGGGCCATCCGCCCCTTCTCGTTAGAGGCGGTCAACCTCTGCACTGTGCGCGGGCAATACGGGCCGGGCCTGGTGGCTGGAGAGACCGTGCCTGGTTACCGCCAGGAAAAGAACGTCGCCCCGGATTCTGTGACCGAGACCTTCGTAGCGGTCAAGTTATGGGTGGATACGTGGCGTTGGGCCGGCGTGCCATTCTACCTCTGTTCCGGCAAGCGGCTCCCTAAGCGCGCCACTGAGATCTCCATCCACTTCAAGCAAGCGCCTCTGCTGCTGTTCGGCCAGCACGTCAGCGATGAGATGAAGCCCAACCTCCTGGTGCTCAAGATACAGCCCGATGAGGGCATCTCCCTCCGGTTCGGAGCCAAGATGCCCGGTTCTACGGAGCACATTCAGCCGGTGAATATGGATTTCCGCTATGGGACTGCCTTTGGCGCGGAATCGCCCGATGCCTACGAGCGGCTCCTCCTGGATTGTATGCTGGGCGATTCAACCCTTTTCGCCCGTGGTGACGAGGTGGAAGCAGCCTGGGCCCTGGTGACGCATATCCTGGAAGGGTGGAAGCAAGGACCGCCGCCAGAGTTTCCGAACTATAAGGCCGGTACGTGGGGGCCACAGGCGGCCCACGACTTCATGGCGCGCGATGGCCGCGCCTGGCGGCAGTTGTAACACAAACCCTAAATGTCTGAAAGACCTTAGAGGCTGTCTGAGAAGCCTGGGAACAGGTCGCCATCGGATAAATCCGACGGCTGGTAGGGATCAGAAACCCGCAAGGCGGGTTTTCTAATCCATTAGCCGTCGGTTTCTAACCGATGGCCTTAGGGTTTTCTTTTACGGACGTAGATGATGGTATGGGGAGAGGCAGATTCTGGCAGTACCTCTTGCGTTGCATCAAGACCCAGGGTGATGAGGGTGTCGCGCAGGTCTTCTGCACCGGCTTCGGCGTCATGGAGGATGTATAGCCTGCCGCCGGGCTTGAGGATGCGCGCCAGATCAGCCAGTGAGGACATAATACATCCGGGTTCCAAAGGGCCCACCGCGAACGTGACGTCGGCACTCTCGTCGGGAACAGGCAAAACGGGGCCGTTTAGCAAGCGGAAGCCGACGTTGTCCAGGTTGCCCACCGAATGCTCGGCCAGGGCCAGACGGCTTACTTCCCAGTCCAGACAGAGGACTTTACGAACCAGCGGCGCGAGCGTCACTGCCAGGGACACCATCCCCGGCCCAATGACGAGAACCGTCATCTCTGGCTCCAGAGAGCCTATGACCAGGTCAAGAGCGCGGTTCAGCGCTTGCATAGTACGCCTCGCACAAACCCCAAAGGTCCTCAAGAGATTTGGGGTCTATTAGGCTGCTTTCTCAGCATACCTTGAAAACCTGTTATTTGCATCGTGCATAGCGCGTAGCCGGAGTAGGCATTTGCGCCTACTATCTCCAAGCAAGCACAACTGGCAGGGTATCATTCCTGCCAGTTGTGTTCCAGGGAACAGATGAATTCAGTAGGGGACCGACACGCTCACCGTTGTCCCTTGCCCTGGTGTAGATTGCACGGTATAAGTACCACCCAGGAGCTGTGCACGCTCTTGCATCCCAGCCAGCCCCAGGTGAATCCCACTTACCGCACCCATGTCTCCGGTCAAGAAGCCACGACCATTATCCGTAATCTCCAGATAGGTCTCAGTGGGGCCAAACTGTAAGGTGAGGGTAGCCGCCGTTGCTTCGCTATGCCTGCGCACGTTCTGCACCGCTTCTTGAGCGATACGGAAGAGACCCAGTTCCACCTCCGGCGGCAGACGGCGCGGCTCGCCCAGAACCTCACAGCGGGTGATGAGGTTCCCGTGAGGCTCGCGGCCCAGTTCGCCCATCAGCCATTCTAACGCCGGCACGAGCCCCAGATCGTCCAGAATAGCAGGACGCAGATCACGGCTGAAGCGTCGCAGGCTCGTCAACGTCCGGTCTAAGAGGTCCTGGGCCTCGGCCAGCCGCGCAGTCGCCTGCTTCGGAGAGCGATGGATCAGGTCGCTCAAGGCATCCAGGCGGCGCGAGATAGTGATGAGGGCTTGGGTCGTATCATCGTGCAGTTCGCGCGCGATACGACGGCGCTCCTCTTCTACGGCGCGAGTGGTGAGGGCGATGTAGTCGCGCAATTCCGTCTGGCGCTGGCGCGAAGCGCTCAGCTCCGCCTGCCGTCTGGCTATCTCCCGTTCCAATCGCACGCGCTCGCTGATATCCCGCGCGATGCCGTGTCGTCCTACGGCGCGAACACCTTCCATCAATGTGGCCGAACTCACTTCCACGTAGGCCGAAGTCCTGTCCTTGCGCACCAACTCTAACTCATAAGATGGGCGGTAGGTGGGGTCGGCCAGGCCGCGACGCAAGTGTTCACGAACGGCAGGGAGGCTATTAGGCGTCGCCAGGCTCTCAAGGCTTTTGCCCAGGAGTTCCTGGGGCGTATAGCCAAGGATCGCTTCCACACGATAATTGATGAAGGTGAAGAGCCCTTTCGCGTCTACCGCGAAGATAAGGTCATTCGCGTTTTCTGTGAGTTGCCGGTATCGCGCTTCCTGGGCCTGGAGTCGCTCTACCAGCCGCGCGCGGGCGATGGCTCCGGCAGCACGTATAGCGAGCGCTTCAAACAAACGGACGTCATCGGCCGGGATGCTATGTTGGGCCACGTAACTGACGTTGAAGACACCATAAACCCGATTGCCGATCTTAATGGGAACGTGGATAAAGGACCGGATGTCTTCGGCCTCGGTGACCTGGGTGTCGGTGCGGGGATCGGCAGACGCATCATTGACCGCTATCGTTTCGCCACTGGCAGCCACGTGGCCGGCGACACCTTCCCCCAGGCGTAACGAGACCCGGGCGACGGTCTCCGGCTTGAAGCCGACGGCAGCAACGCAAGTGAGCCGTTCCGTGCGTTCATCCCAAACCAGGATGGCGCTCTTATCGGCCTCCAGTACCTGGGCTGCCACCTGCACCAGCGCGCGCAAAAGCGACCCCAGATCCGGCGATTGGCCGATGGCCTCGTCGGCCTGGTAGAGAGCGGCCAGTCGCCGCTGTAATTCTTCCGTTGATACTCCGACAGGAGATAACGCGTCGGGAGACATCCGCCTATCCGTTTTCGTCACTATGCTATCCCCGTGGCAGCGTGAAGAAGAAGGTCGCCCCTTTCCCTTCTTCGCTGCGCACCCAGATACGCCCGCCGTGGGCCTCTACGATGGCTTTGCAAAGAAAAAGCCCCAGCCCCGCGCCCTGGGTCTTGCGGCGCAGACTGGAATCCACCCGGTAGAACCGATGGAAGAGCCGGCCCTGCTCTGCCGCGGGGATACCGATGCCCTGGTCGGCCACGTAGACCGTGACGTTGGCCTCGTCGGCCCAACCGCCCACGCGCACCGGACCGCCATCGGGCGAGTACTTCACCGCGTTGCCCAACAGGTTAGAGAGAACCTCGCGGATACGCTCCTCGTCCGCCAGAACCATCGGAAAATCGCCCGGAAAGTCCAACTGGTACTGGTGCTTGGGCGATTGCACCCGGAACCTTTCCACCACTTTGGTTGCTAACCGAGTCAGGTCCAGGTCGCCCAACTCCAACTTGAGAACGCCCGCCTGGATGCGCGAGGCATCCAACAGGTTGTTGATGAGCACGTTGAGGCGGTCGCTCTCCTCTTCAATCACGGCCAGACTCTCCCGCACCGTCTCTTTGTCCCAGTTAGCGTCGTCGCGCCGCAGCGTGCCCGCATAGCCCTTGATGAGAGAGACGGGCGTCTTCAGTTCGTGGGAGATGACCGAGATAAAGGTGGACTTCATTTCTTCTGCCTCACGGAAACGGCTGATGTCGTGGACGTTGACAATAATGTTGACCAGCCTTCCCCCGTCATCGTACAAAGGGGTATAAGTGACGCCGACGGTGATGCGCGTGCCGCCGGGCCGTTCCAAATTGCCCTCCACGTAAAGGCTCCCCTCTTGAGGCACGTCCACAGGCGGCCCGCCCGTCTGGCAGAGGTCAAAGCCCTGCGGATTCTGCAACGAAAAGACCTGGTAGCAGGGACGCCCTAGCGCGCTCTCGGCGGGCCACCCCGTCATGGCAGAGAGGGCGCGGTTGATGACCTGGATGTGTCTCTCCGCGTCCAGAATCATCACCCCGTCGGCGCTGTGCTCAATAATGGCGTCCAGCCGTTTCTTTTCTGCGGCCATTTCCTCATAAAGACGCGCATTGCGCACGGCGATGGCCGCCTGGTCTGCGAAGCTACTCAACACCTGCTGGTCGTTCGGCGAGAAGGCGGCGCTCCCTGCCCGGAAGATGTAGATGACGCCCAGGAGTTCGTCTTCCACCGCCAGCGGCAGCGCGACGATCTGGTGCAGGGGAAGCCCGACCGCGCGCGCCACCAGCCCTAGCCGCATCTGCAGGTCGGGGATGTGCCAGGCCGCCGCCGTGCCGTCGGAGAGATAAGGGATGTCGGTGAGGAGGGGCGCGAAGCGAGGCAGGAGGCGCGCGGGAAGCCCGTAACTGGCCGCGATGCGGAAAGCACTGTCGCCTTCGCGCAGTGCCATGAGACCCACCTCGCCCTGCACCATCTCGGCGGCGTTTTCCAGGATAAGGCGCAAGAGGGAGGAGAGGTCCAGCCGCGCGGTCATCGCCCGGCTGATTTCCAGCAGGTATTCCCGCTGGCGTAATTGTTGTCGCAACTGGTAATCTATCACGGTAAAATCATAGCGCACAGAGGGCGAATTGTCAACGGCCTGGCAAGACGGTATAATGGGCGCGTGCGCGTCGCCATGATTTCCAAAGCCTGCATCGTCGGGGCCTACCAGAAGAAACTGGAGGAACTGGCGCGCCTGCCAGACGTGACCCTGACCGTCTTCGTGCCGCCATCCTGGCGCGATAGCCGCGGTCTGACCCGTCTGGAACGCTCTCACACCGCAGGTTACGACCTGCAGGTTGTGCCGATGGCGCTGAACGGTCACTTCCACCTCCACTGGTACGTCGGCCTCGGCCCTCGTTTGCGCGCGCTCCGGCCCGACATTGTACACATAGACGAGGAGCCGTACAATCTTGCGACCTGGCAGGCGATGCGCCTGGCAAGTGCGCTGGATGCGCGCGCCTGCTTTTTCGCCTGGCAAAACCTGGCCCGCGCCTATCCGCTCCCCTTCCGTTGGTTTGAGAGATATAACTTCCGCCACGCGGCTCACGCCCTCGCGGGGAGCACGGCGGCGGCGGACGTCCTGCGCCGCAAGGGATATACCGGCCCCATCGCCATCGTGCCACAATTCGGCGTGGACCAGGAGCAGTACCGGCCCGGAGAGAAGCCGGAGCCTGCGGGCGTCTTCGTGATAGGCTACGCCGGAGGCCTGGTGCCGGAAAAAGGGATAGACGTTCTGCTGAGGGCCGCGGCGGGATTGGCCGGCTCGTGGGAGGTGCGTCTGGCCGGAGAGGGGGCCGAAGGGCCACGCCTGGCGCGGCTGGCGCAGGAGTTGGGCATCGCGGGGCGGGTGCATTTCCTGGGGCGCGTCGCCCCTTCTACGGCGATGCCCGGCTTCTATCGCGGCCTGGACATCTTCGTCCTTTCCTCCCGTTCGCAGCCCAGCTGGATAGAGCAGTTTGGGCGCGTATTGGTGGAGGCGATGGCCTGCGGCGTGGCGGTGGTTGGCTCCACCTGCGGCGAGATACCGCAGGTCATCGGTGATGCCGGCCTCATCTTCCCGGAAGGTGACGTAGAGGCGTTGCGGGCGCACCTGGCGCGGCTGCAAGACGATACCGCGCTGCGGGCCGGCCTCGCCGCGCGGGGCCGTGCGCGCGTCCTGGCCCACTACACCCAGGCGCGGGTCGCGGCCAACACCCACGCCGTCTATCGGCAGATGGTAGGGTAGCAGTCTATCCTCTATCTCAACCCCACCGACGATCAGGCCGCGAACTTGTCCTCTCTAAGCAGCCGTGCTACAATGGCAGGGTTACACCGTCAGGCAGGCCATTATGGAGGGACATGCGTCGCGCATCCATTTCTATTCTGGCGGGGCTCCTGCTGGTTCTCTATAGCCTTCCCGTAGCCGCCGCTCCTCGCCGGCAGGCTGCCCAGGCTCTCATCACCGATCCACAGTCGCAAGCGGTCTTGCGAGGGCGGGTCAACATTCTCGGCCTCGCATCTCACCCCCAATTTGAGCGCTACGAATTGGGCTACACCCGCGAGCCTGTGGGGAGCAGCGGTTGGGTTTTTATGATGGACAACCGTAGCCAGGTGCAGCAGGTCGGGCTATTGGCTATCTGGGATACGACAACCATTTCCGATGGAACCTATGCGCTGCGGCTGCGGGTGATCCGGCGCGATGGCAACTACGACGAGCGCATCGTCGGCCAACTCATCGTTGCCAATGCTCTTCCGACGGAGACCCCGACGCCAGAGGAGACGCCAACACCGACCATCACACCGACGACGCGGCTACCGACGCCGACCATTGTGGTGGAGCAGCCCGCCCTGACGACGCCAACACCGCGCCCGTCGCCCACGCCGACGCCCACCCCGCAGATGACGGCGGCCCCGGGAACGAACCAGGATACGGACACCTTGAGTCTGCGTGGCCTGGCCCGCTCCTTTCTCGTGGGCGGGGCCTACGCGTTGGCGATCTTCCTGGCGGTGGGTGCGTTTTTCTTGCTGAAAGCGATCATCGACTGTCTGTGGCGGTTGGCCGTCACCCGCCGCCTCTGAGGGGATACAGAAGTTAAACCA
>JADYZS010000459.1 GCA_020853075.1 Anaerolineae bacterium
AGGTGAGGAGATGGCTCACAAGACCACTGCTCTGGTCAAGGGCGAAGTGATGCGCCTGGCGATGCTCGGCATGGTGGACGGCAACGGCCATCCCTATTCCTGGAGTGCCATCTTCAATGGCTACGACCCGGAAGAGATGGCGAAGTGCCCCTATCCGGGCATCCCGGCCTATCTCAACAAGGAACCGAAGGATACTCTACGCATCCCCCAGGCGCAGGTGACGCATATCTGGACTGACGATCCTGCCGATGCCCCCCGCGTTGCCAGGGCGTCGTTGATTCCCAACGTGGTCAAGCGGGCAGAGGACGTGATCGGGCAGGTGGATGCGGTGATCGTGGCAACGGACAAGGGGCACGAGCACGTGGCGCGCTGCCGGCCCTTCGTTGAGGCCGGCCTGCCGGTCTTCGTGGATAAGCCCCTGGTGGACAACGCGGCGGATTTGCAAACTTTCAGCCGTTGGGTCGCGGCGGGCGCACCGATTCTTTCCTCCAGTTGTATGCGCTATTGCAAAGAATTCATGCCCTATCGCGCCTCAACGCACGAACTGGGGCACATCCGCTACGTCAGCATCACGACGCCCAAGACCTGGGAGCGATATGGTATCCACGCCCTGGAAGGCATTTATCCTATCTTGGGGCCGGGGTTCCTCTCGGCCCGCAACACTGGCACGCTGGATCGGAACGTCGTGCATTTCAAGCACCGGAGCGGAGCCGACGTCGTCGTCGCTGCCTGTGCCGATATGTACGGTGGGTTGGGCGTCCTCCAACTCGGCGGCACGGCCGGCCACGCGCAGGTCGCTTTCTCCGATACTTTTTATGCTTTCAAGGCGCAATTGCTGGCCTTTGTGAATTACCTGCGCACAGGCCATCGGCCCTTCCCGTTTTCTGAGACCCAGGAACTGATGAAGATGGTGATCGCCGGTGTCAGAAGCCGCGAGGAAGGGGGGCGCGAGGTGGCGCTGGCGGAGATAGCAGGGGGCCGGAATGAATCTCTCTCAATCTCCTTCGTCCTTTTGTCCCCGATGAAGGGAGAGAAGGGAGACAGAAAGGGATAAGAGAGGTTATGGGCCGGGGCTTACTCCCGTTGTTGGCGCTCCCCGTCATACCGATCAAGAAACGGAGCAGCCGGTGAGCATTCTTGACAGATTCTCTCTGCAGGGAAAGGTTGCCCTGGTTACCGGAGGCGCAGGCAAGTACGGCCGCCAGATCGTGGCAGCGTTAACCGAGGCCGGCGCCCGCACATATATCGCCGCGCGCCGTCTAGACAAACTGGAAGCCCTGGCCGCCGAGCACCGCGCTGCCGGGCATGACGTGCGTGCCCTGCGATTTGACCAGGGTGATGAGTCATCTATTCTGGCGCTGCGCGATACCATCCTGAGAGAGAGCAGCCGGTTTGATATCCTGGTCAACAACGCCGTGCTGGATACGGTGATGAAGGGCTACCAGGATAGTGCCGCCAACTTCGCCGAGAGCATGCGGGTGAATGCCACCGGTCTTTTCATCATCACGCGCGCGTTTGGTGACGCCATGGCTGCCCAGGGCAGCGGCTCCATCATTAACATCGGCTCTATCTACGGCATGGTCGCGTTGGATCCAACTATCTACCGTGGCACAAACATGTCCGGATGGAATCCCGATTACTTCTTCCACAAGGGCGGGATGGTCAACTGTACCCGCTTCGTTGCCAGTTACTACGGGGCTCAGGGTGTACGCTGCAACTGCGTCATCGCCGGTGGTTTCCAGACAGTCTCCCATCCGGAAGTCTTCGTTCGCCAGTTTAGTGAACGAACTTTACTGGGTCGGATGGCTAACTCAACCGATTTAATGGGCATCATTGTCTTTCTGGCCTCGGAGGCTTCGGCCTACGTCACGGGTGCCAATATCCCCGTGGATGGCGGTTTCACAGCCAAGTAATACCCGAGCGTGCACAACACATTGGGGGAGATGGAACACCTGATGAGCATCCTGGATAAGTTCTCCTTGCAGGGGAAGGTCGCCCTGGTCACGGGCGGCGCCGGACTGTACGGACGCCAGATCGTGGCCGCACTGGCCGAAGCGGGCGCGCACACCTACGTTGCCGCGCGCCGTGTGGATAAACTAGAAGGGCTGGCCGCCGGGCACCGCGCTACCGGCCACGACGTGCGCGCCCTGCAATTTGACCAGGGCGAGGAGGCCTCCATCCTGGCCTTGCGCGACACTATCGTGAACGAAAGTGGCCGTCTGGACGTCCTGGTCAACAACGCCGTGTCGCGTCCGATGAAAAAAGGCTATCGCGATGACGCGGCCACGTTCGCCGAGAGCATGCGCGTGAACGCCACCGGGCATTTCATCATCACGCGCGCGTTCGGCGACGTGATGGCCGCCCAAGGGAGCGGCTCCATCATCAATGTCGGCTCCGTCCACGGCATGATCGCGCCGGATCCGACCATTTACCGGGGCACAAACATCACCGGCTGGTATCCAGACTACTTCTTCCACAAGAGCGGTATGATCAACTTCACCCGTTTTGTCGCCAGTTATTATGGAGCCCAAGGTGTGCGCTGCAACTGCATCAGCCCTGGCGGTTTCCAGACGGAGGCTCATTCGGAGGTCTTCGTCCGCCAATACAGCGAGCGCACCTTCCTGGGGCGAATGGCGAACGCTACGGATTTGATGGGCATCATCGTCTTTTTGGCTTCTGACGCGTCGGTTTATATCACCGGCACCAACATCCCTGTGGACGGCGGCTACACGGCTAAGTAAAGCCTATGTGCGCTAAGAGGACACTATGCAGACGCGGCAGTTTGCTGACCTGACCCTTTCCCGCCTGATGCTGGGAACCGTGCAATTCGGCCTGAATTACGGCATCGCCAACAAGAGCGGCCAGCCGTCCTACCGGGAAGCACGGGCTATCCTCGCCTGTGCTTATGAAGGCGGCGTTAACTGCCTGGATACAGCCGCCGGTTACGGGACGAGCGAAGAGGTACTGGGCCAGGCCCTGGTGGAACTCGGCATTGCCGACAAGATGGTGGTGGTCACCAAGATCGGCCTCATCGCCGATAACCTGGAGCCAGATACGATAGACGCCATCGTTGAGGAATCGGTCACCCGCTCCCTGAAAAGGCTGCGGCTAGAGGTTCTCCCTATCTGCCTCTTTCACATAGAGACGAACTTCTGCTACGCCGAATCTCTGCTAAAGTTGAAGGAGCGGGGTCTCGTGCGCCACGTCGGTTCGTCTTGCATGACGCCGGAAGCGACTACGAGCATCGTTAACTCCGGCCTGGCCGAAGCCCTGCA
>JADYZS010000460.1 GCA_020853075.1 Anaerolineae bacterium
CCAATTGCGTCGGAATGATGCCGCTAAGTTGGTTGTCGGAGAGGTTGAGGTAAGTCAGTTGTGCAAGGTTGCCCAGTTGCGCAGGTATGCTGCCTTTTAGCTTATTTTCAGACAACTCCAGGCTGGTTACGTGGCCGCCTGTGCAGGTCACACCAAACCAGGAGCAAGGCGTGTTGGTGGTGAGCCAGTCGTCGTTATGCCGCCAACCGGAGCCATTCGTGCTGTTATAAAGCGCCACCAGGGCCTGACACTCTGTTTGCGGTATCTGGCTCACGCTGGTGCAACTGAAGACGGATGGGGCTGCGGACGTGGCCTGTATCCCACCGCTAAGGAAAACCACCAGGAGAAGGCCGGTCAAGACGACGGTGCGGGTAGAGGTTTTCATCATCGCTTAACTCCTCGGTGAGAGATTGTTACATCTGCAACATAGCAGAGGAGAGGCGGTTTGTCAACCATTTCAGAGCAAGGAGGGATGAATTATGCAGGGCACAGATCTGCACACTGTGAGAGAACAGAGGGATCTGACTCTCCTCCCTACCAGGGAGGGGCCGGGGGAGGGTGAAACATCGCTGGCGAGACTCTCCCCTCACCCTAGCCCTTGTACTCATGCGATCTTCCCACGCCTCCCCAGCGGGGAGAGGGAAGAACACCGCGTCGCCCTGGGCGGGCTGAACGTGGACGAGCGCGGCGAGTTCGCGGTGACCGCCATCACCGCGGGCGCGGCCAACGGGCTGGAGTATCCCGCCGACATGCTGCGGGCCAGCCTGGACGCGGGCTTGTGGGAGCGAGTAACGGTCTTCGTCAACCATCCCGACGCGCTGGAAGCCACCCGCGCTGGTGGCCGCGACCTGGAACGTCTGGCGGGCGTGTTCCATTCGCCGGCGTGGCGGGAGCATACCATCCCCCCCGTTGAGTACACGGGGCGGAGTACCTGCGGCGGAGGGGATATCATCCAACGAAAGGAGGCAAGTGTAGCGATTGAACATGGTGGCACTGACCAAAGTCATTCTGAGCGAAGCGAAGAATCTCAGCCTCAAAACGTGGCGAGAGATTCTTCGGCCTTCGGTCTCAGAATGACAAACCAACGCACAGGCGGCATCGTCGGGCGGCTGCACACCGCCGGCCCGCGCGGGCCGCTCCTGGACGCGCTAGCGCGGGAGGTCCTGGCCGACCAAGAGGCCGGGCTCCCCACACCCGACATCGGCCTCTCTGCCGATCTCCTCATAGAGCGGCAAGGGCTGCGCGTCGTCGCCATCCGGCGCGTTCTCGCGCTGGACGCCGTCTTCATGCCCGCTCGCGGCGGCGCGTTTGAGCGGGCGCTCAACTCGGTACAAAATCAACACAAAGGAGATTTTGCTATGAACGAGAAAGAAACAGACAACGGACGGCGGACCGCAGACCACAGTCAGCCGTCGGTGGTCGGCGATCAGCCCTGGGAGGCCGACATCGCCGCCCTGCGCACGGAAGTTGCCCGCCTGGCCGAGCGCACCGTCATCCGCGGCGCGGGCGAGACGCGGCTGCAAGTGGGGCCGTCGCCCACCGAACAGATGCAGTTGGCATTGGAACGGTGGTGGGGGCTTCCCGTGCCCGATAGCGCGTCGGCTATCCCGCGCCTGCGCTCCTTCCGCGACTTCTACATCCTGGCTACGGGCGATGCCGAGATGCGGGGCGCGTTCGTGCCGGAACGGGTACAACTTGCCAACGCCACCACGACGACGATGGCAGAACTGACGCGCAACGTCCTGAACAAAGCCATCGCCTATCGCTGGGAGACGCTGGGGCGGGCTGGATACCTGTGGTGGGAGAAGATTTGCCACCACGAGGACTTTGAGACGCTGCAACAGGTATCGTGGGTCAGCGTCGGCGGCTTCGCCGATCTCCCCGACGTGGCCGAGGGCGCGGCCTACCAGGAACTGACCTGGGACGACGCCCGCGAGACGGCGGATTGGGCTAAGATGGGCGGCTTTATTGGCCTGACGCTGGAGATGATAGACCGGGATCAGAGCCAACGCATCCGCGCCATCCCTATCGCGCTGGCGACGGCGGCGCTCCGCACCCTCAGCAGCAAGGTCAGCAGCATCTTCACCCAGAGCGGCGGCGCAGGGCCGACCCTCGCCGATAGCGTTGCCCTCTTCCACGCCAACCACGGCAACCTCGGTTCAACAGGGTTGGGGACTTCGGCGTGGGAGGCGGCCATCGCGGCCATGTTCAAGCAGGCAGAGGTACACTCTACCAAGCGGCTCGGTATTCGGCCCCGCTTCCTCCTGGTTCCCATTGAGTTGGAGAAGATCGCGCTGCAACTGGTCGGCTCCGACGTGGAGCCTGCGGATAACGCTTTCTATCGCAACGTGCGCGCCGGGACGGCCAGCGTCCTCGTCCCGCCCGAATGGACGGACGCGAACGACTGGGCCGCGGCTGCCGACCCGGAGGTGCTGCCGGGCATCGGCATCGGCTACCGCTTCGGGCGACTGCCGGAGGTCTTCATCGCCGACGGCGAACTGCTGGGGAGCATGTTCACCAACGACGAGATGCGCTTGAAGGTGCGCTTCCTGGTAGCCGTCGGCGTCATCAACTACCGCGCCTTGTATAAGGCGAATGTGACGTGAGATAGACTCCCTCTCCCCGCTGGGGAGAGGGCTGGGGTGAGGGGAGAACCTCGCGAGCGGTGATTCACCCTCACCCTAACTCTCTCCCTTTCAGGGAGAGGGAATTTCAAGGAGGCAAATCCCATGAACGAGCGACTTACTATCATCCCCTTGCGGCTGGCGGCACAGGCCGCCGCCAACGGCGTCGCGGGCGTCTATGTCCCGCGCGACTTCCTGCTGACCCAGGTCAGCGTCTTCGTCAGCATTGCGGGTGGGCCATCGGCCGCGACGATTGACATCCAGGATGACACCGTGGACGTCATCACCGGCCAGGACATCGCTGCCAACGGCCTGAAGAACGTGAGCGACGTCAACATCGCGGGCGGCTCCGTGGTGGAGGTTGACCTGAACCTGACGGGCGGCTCCACCCCCACCGTCACCGGCGAGATCGCGCTCATCGGCTACTGGGGCGCGTGAGAAAAGCCCTCACTCTCCCCCTGCCCCCTCCCTCTTCTGTACTCATGCGGGCTTTCCACCGCCAACTTTGGGAGAGGGAGGGGGTGGGGGTAGGTGAGGGCCTGAAAAGGAGACACTATGACCAACCTGGCAACGCTGCGCGACCGCACCGAATCGCTCCTCAAGGATGCGGGCAACTCGCTCTGGACGACGAGCGAATTGGACGACGCCATCCGCCGCGCGCTGCACCGCTATTCCGAGATGCAACCCCGCGAACTGGTGACAACCCTGACCCTTGCCGCCGCAGGGCGCGAGGTCTCCTTGTCCGGTGTGAATGGCTTACTGCGCCCGCTGCGCGTCTGGTGGCCCTACACCGCTTCGGAACCGGAGTACCCGCCCGCGTGGGTACATTGGGACCTGCACGGTCCGGCGACCCTTTTCCTGGACGTGGCCGACGAGCCACAGGCGAATGACGTGGTGCGCCTCTTCTATACCGCGCTGCACACGATAGAGGGGCTGGATTCGGCGGCAGCGACAACCGTTCCGGCAGACGACGAGGAGACCATCATCCTGGGCGCGGCGGGCTACGCGGCTCTGGCTCGCGCGGCCTACGCGACGGAGGCCGTGACCCTCTCCGGCGAGACGCCCGCGCGCTGGCACGCCTGGGCCGAGGCGCGGCTGGCCCACCTTGAAGCGCTCATCCGCCCCCGCTACGAGCCCGCCCGCTGGGTCGTGTGGGAGGATTAAACCACGGTGAAACGGCTTTTACAGAGCCCTCACCCTGCCCTCCCCCGCTTTGCGGGGGAGGGTTAGGGAGGGGGCCATAGGGAGATATAACTGGCCTATGCTCACCCTATCCTCTACCCTCCTGGCGGCGCAACGGCAAACGACGCCGCCGCCCGCGACGGTGCGTCTGGTGGTGCGCGACCTGTGGAACCGCTGGGCTCCCCTCTTCAACGCGAGTCAGGTGAACCCGAACCAGTCTGCCGCGTGCTGGGACGACACTCGTGCACGCCCCTTCCGCGCCCGCATAGATGCATCGGGCAACCTGCAGACCCAGATCATCACCGACATGGCGAGCGAAGCCCAGTGGGAATCGTGGACGACGCGGCAGACCGGCGTCTTTATAGGCGATGTGGCCTGCTCTGACAACGGGGGAACGCTGCGGGTCTTCTACCTGCGGCGTGAGGGCGCAGGCTCGCCCTACACCTGGCGCGTGAAATACGTTGAGTCCGGCGATGGCGGCACCACCTGGGGCGCGGAGCAAGAGGTGGAGACCGCGTCCCATGCCAATCCCTACGGCGGCCTCTCCTCCCCCGGCTCTCACGTCATCGTCCTGCAAAGGCCCGAAGGGACCGTGCGCCTGCGCATCTACTCTGGCGGCTCCTGGGGCGCGCCCGACGAGTGGACGGCCTCGCCCACCGCTGGCACCGGCATCGCCGCCGTGGGTAACCAGGCGCAACTCTATTGCCTGGTGGCCGGGACCTTCTCCGGGGCGGGGCACGTCCGCCTGGCGACGTGGCTCACGGGCGATGGCTGGGCCGACGGCGGCGACATCGCCCCCGTTGGCTCTACTCAGGCCAACTTTGGTGCCCGCTGGCCCACCCTGGCCCGCAAAGCAGAGGGCGACGACTATGCTTTGGGCTGGATTGAAGACATCAACGCGGGCGGGCTGGATGGCGCAACCCTGGTGCTGACCACGGCCTACGTCCAGGGGAACGAGACGCAGGCGCGCGTCTCGCCCAACCTGGCGGTGGACCAGGCTACTCCCCGCCGCGCTA
>JADYZS010000461.1 GCA_020853075.1 Anaerolineae bacterium
GACCTGTTCATCGCCAGGCACGCGCTGAATCTCAGCATCGCCGAGCGCGCCATGAGCACACCTGCGCGCGACATCGCCCACAAGATTGTTGACATAAACGTACCGCGCCGCGACGTCCTGGAAATCGTGCGCGGCTGTACCCCGGCCAAACTGGTAGAAATCATCCAGCAGATGAACGTGTTGGAAATGATGATGGGGTTAGCCAAGATGCGGGCCCGGCGCACGCCTGCCAACCAGGCCCACGTCACCAACCGCAAGGAGCACCCTGCTCTCCTCGCGGCGGATGCTGCTGAGGCTGCCCTGCGCGGCTTCGCCGAAATAGAGACTACCGTCGGCGTGAGCCGCTACGCTCCGTTCAATGCCCTGGCTATCCTCGTCGGTTCGCAGACCGGGCGCGGCGGCACGTTGACCCAGTGCGCTGTGGAAGAGTCCACTAATCTGTTATTGGGGTTCAAAGGGCTGACCAGTTATTCGGAAACCCTCTCTGTCTATGGCACCGAGGCAGCCTTCGTGGACGGCGACGATACCCCCTGGTCAAAGGCGTTTCTGGCGGCGGCCTACGCCAGCCGTGGCGTCAAGACACGCTTCACGTCCGGTGCGGGTGCGCCGGTGCTGATGGGCCACGCGGAAGGTAAGTCTATGCTTTATCTGGAAGCGCGCAGCCTCCTCGTAACGCGCGGGGCCGGGAGCCAGGGGTCTCAGAACGGTTCCATCAGTTGCATTGCCCTGCCCGAATCGCTGCCGGGCGGCGTGCGCGCCGTGCTGGCCGAAAACCTTATTGCTATGCTGCTCGGTCTGGAGGTTGCCTCCGGCAACGACGCGTTGGCTTCACATTCCGACATGCGCAAGAGTGCCAAGTTGATGTTACAATTCATCCCCGGCACCGACTTCGTGACGTCGGGCTACGGGGCCATCCCGCGCCCGGATAATATGTTCGGCGGCGGCAACTTTGATGTGAGCGAGATGGATGACTGGTACGTGCTCCAACGTGACATGCAGGTGGACGGGGGCATCGTGCCGGTGGGCGAAGCGGAGGTGCTGCGGGCGCGCGAGAAGGCCGCCAGAGCCTTGCAGTCTGTATTCAATGAACTCGGCTTTCCTCCCATCACCGAGGCCGAGGTACAGGCGGCGGTCACGGCGTATGAATCGGGCGATATGCCCGACCGCGACCGGGTGGCGGATATAGAGGCGGCACAACGGCTCCTTCATGGGCCGCTGACGGCTATTGATGTGGTGAAGGCTCTTGACAGGGCCGGTTTCCACACCGTGGCGGCTAATGTCCTGGAAATGCAGCGCCAGCGGGTGATCGGCGACTACCTCCAGCCAGGGGCCATCTTTGACCGCGATTTCTGCGTCCTCAGCGCGTTGACTGATCCCAATGATTATCGGGGGCCAGGTACGGGCTACCGTCTGGAAGGTGAACGGTGGGCAGCCATCCAGAACCTGCCTCAAGCCTGGGACCCGCGCTCCTATGTGGCCAGAGGTGACGGCGAAGAGGAGGCCGCGTGGCTTGAAGAGATAGGGCTTGCCGTCTCAGGGGATCAGCCAGAGGTGGTCATCGCCCTCGGCCCGGCCTTCGGTGTCCAGATCAAGCATACCATCGGCAGCCTGGATCATCGCGACGTTCTGCAGGCGATGCTGCGCGGCCTGGAGGATGAAGGCGTTCCGGCGCGCGTCGTGCGCGTCCATCACACCGCAGACTGCGCCTTCATCGGCCATAGCGGCGCGCAGTTGAGCGGTTCGGGTGTAGCCATCGGTATCCAATCTAAAGGGACGACGGTTATCCACCAGCGCGACCTGGTTCCCCTGGAGAACCTGGAACTCTTTAGCCATGCTCCCAGTCTGGACCTGGACGCCTATCGCCAGATAGGTCGCAACGCGGCTCGCCACGCAGTAAAACGACCCGTCAGCCCTGTGCTGGTCAGGCACGACAACACGGCGCGGCTGCGGCTCATCGTGCAGACGACGCTGCTACACTTGCGCGAGACGCAACAAGTGGAACGCGAGCGGCCACCCAGCGAATTGCGCGTGCGGTAGAGGAGGATAATATGGCAGATGATGTGGTGCGTAGCATGAGCGGGCGGACATTAGATGAATTGGACGTCGCCGGGTTGCGGAAGAAGCGGCTGACGGCGGAAGATTTCCGCATCGGTGCAGAGACGCTGAACCGTCAGGCGAGCGCGGCGGAGGCTGCTGGTTACCGGCAACTGGCAGAGAACCTGTGCCGCGCCGCGGAACTGACGAGTGTGTCAAACCAGCAGTTACTTGAGATATACAACGCACTGCGACCCCGGCGCAGCACCTTTGACGACTTGATAAATCTGGCCCATCGTCTCCAAAACGATCTCAAAATGCCTCAGGTAGCAGCCTTCGTGCGCGAGGCTGCCGAGGTCTATCGCGAACGTGGCATCCTTAAAATGCCGTGATACGTCACATCGTGTCTGAGGAAGACCGCAGTGTCCGTGTAGGCGGCAACGCACGTCGCGGGAGGAGGTTCTGTTGCCCATGACGTCCGGCGAGATCAAACAGTCGCTCATCCATAAGATGCTGGCAGGGCAATACCCGGTGGGCAGCAGGCTGCCGAGTTGCCGCGCTCTGTCGCGCACATTGGGCATAAACCGTAACACGGCCAGCAAGGTGTATCAAGAATTGGCCCGCGACGGCTTTGTGAAAATCGTTCGCGGCTCTGGCGTCATAGTGACAAACCGGCACGGTTCTGGGAATACCCCGCCGCCGGGCGTTCACGAACACATCATGGCTGCTGTGCGCGAGGCGAAGTTGCTGGGCATGGGACGCGCTGAGTTCTTGAAGTCGGTCATCGCTGTCGCGGATAGCCTCTACCAGCAGCAGCATCCTGCCGTCGCCTTTGTGGAATGTAATGAGGAGGACGTCTCATCCCTGGCGCGGGAGGTTGAGGCAGAAGTGTCGCTCCCCATTCAACCTATTCTGCTGGCGGCACTGGCTGGGAATCCGCAAGCAGTTATCTCTGCTTACGACATTATCTGCACAACCCTCTACCACCTTGCGGAGGTCGTGCAAACGGTGGGGCAAGCCCAGGATAAAGTGGTAGCCGTCCACGCCCCTCCGGACCCGGAGGCTCTGTTAGACATCGCGCGCCTTGAACCCGGTGCACGCATCGGCATCATCTGTGAAGAGCCCGCTACGCAGCAATACCTGACCAGCGCGGTCGGCATGGTTTATCCGGGAGAGATCCGGGGCTGCCTGATGTCAGATCGCGCCGGTCTGGAAACGCTAGCACGTGCGGTGGACGTAGTGATTGACGTGCCCTCTTGCCACCAAGAAGTGAGCCGATTGTTCCCTTCCCTGCCCGTTCTCACCGTGGGGTTTCGCATAGACAGCAAATCGCTGGGAACCCTCCGAGAGCGCATTAACGAATGGCGAAACGAGGAGACGCGCAGGATACTGGACGTGAGCGCGGACCATTGACAGATTGGGGCGATGCGTGATATATTATGATTGTCCTATGACATAGGACAGTTCTCCGCGTCTAAGATAGATTCGCTGGGAAGGGAGCAACTCCAATGAGCAAACCGAACGAGACCGCGGTGCAACGCCGGTGGGACTGGCACTATCCCCTTGTAGCGCGCGCGGAAGGGATCTACCTGTGGGACACCGAGGGCAAACGCTACATTGATGGTTCTGGTGGTTCGTCCGTGGCGACCTCAGTCGGCCACGGCGTAAAAGAAATCCCCGAAGCCATGGCTCGCCAGGCCCAGGACTACTCCTTCTATCCGGCGCATGCCTTCTCCAACCCGAAGTTGCTGGAACTGGCCGACCTGATCGCCAGCATCGCTCCGGGAACCTTGCGCCACAACTGCAAGACTTGGATGACAGTCACCGGCAGCGAGGCGACCGACGATGCTGCCCGCCTGGCCCGCCAATACTGGGTGGTGAAGGGCAAGACGCAGAAGCACATCATCATCGGTCGCTGGCAGGCCTTTCACGGCGATAACATCTTCGCGGTCAGCATGTCGGGCCTCTCGTCTCGGCGACGGATATACACGTCGATGTTCCGCGACATGCCCAAGGTTGCACCCTGCTTCTGCTACCGCTGCTACTTTGAGAAGACCTACCCGGAGTGTAATCTCCTCTGCGCGCGCGTCTTGGAGGATGCGATCTGCCAGGCCGGACCTGAGAACGTGGCGGCCTTCATCGCCGAGCCTGTGGTAGGATCAGCATTGGCGGCCGGCCCGGCGGTGGACGGCTACTTCCAGGTCATCCGCCAAATATGCGACAAGTACGATGTATTGTTTATTGCGGACGAGGTGATGACCGCGCTGGGCCGGACGGGGAAGATGTGGGGCATAGAGCATTGGGGCGTCACGCCCGACATCATCGCCCTGTCCAAATCCCTGACGTGCGGCTATTACCCGGTGGCAGCGGTGGTGGCGCGGAACGATATTTGGGAGACGTTGCGCGCTGCCAACGCTCACTTTCGCGCCGGCCACACGCTGAATGCCAGCGTCATCGGCATGGCTGCTGCCATTGAAACAATTAAATACATCCTGAAGCATAATCTGGTGGAGAACGCCCGCGTCGTCGGCGCGTACTTCCTGGAGCAACTGCAAAGCCTGCGGGCTTACCGTCCTATCGGCGACGTGCGCGGGAAGGGTATGATGGTCGGCTTTGAGTTCGTGGCCGACAAGGTCACGAAAGCCCCCTTCCCGCCGGAGAAGGAGATCTCACGCCTCTTCTCGGAACTGACCTTTGAGCGCGGGCTGATCACCTACCCCTGTGCGGGGACCGTGCGCGGGGTGGCCGGTGACACGATCCTGATGGCCCCACCCCTCATCACGACCAAAGAGCAGATAGACGAGATCATGGTCATCCTGCACGATTCTATGCGTGCGTTTGAGCAGATAGCCAGCGGATAAAATCCGACTGCTACACATTCGTGCAAGCCCGTGGAGCGGGCTTTGTAAGCCAGACTCTGCTCGTCGCTTCTCCCTGGAGGCCTTATCATGCAACTCAGCTGCCTGCCCGTATCGTTCTTCCGTGAGCTCGTGGATGGTCGGATGAGCGTGGCAGAATGGGCACGGCTCGGTGCTTCCATCGGCTTGGACGCGATTGACCTGAGCATCGCCTTTGTGCCTGACCGCTCGCGCTCCGGCGTAGCCGCGCTCCGTCGCGACATAGAGGCCGCCGGGATCGGTGTGACCATGCTCACCACCTATCCCGATTTTACCCATCCCGATCCTGGGCAACGGGAGCGCGAGTTGGCTTCCGCGTTGGAGACATTGGATGTGGCCGCAGGGCTGGGTGCCCGACTCGTGCGGGTGACTGCCGGGCAGGCTCACCCGGAAACCGGGCGCGCAGCGGGCATCGCCAGGGCGGTTGAGGGCTTGACGCGCCTGGTAGAGATGAACCGCCATGCAAGTGTGACGCCGGTCTATGAGAACCATGCTAAGCCGTTTGTATGGCAATACACCGACTTTTCGCAGCCGCCAGAGATCTTCTGTGAGATTGTGGCGCGCACGGCAGGAACTGGGCTCGGCGTCAATTTTGACACGGCGAACGCGACCGCGTTTGCCGATAATCCTGTTGCTTTGTTAGGCCAGGTTTTGCCGCGAGTCGTCAGCGTCCATGCTGCCGACACTGCGGTGCGCGGAGCCTTGCAGATGGTTCTCCTCGGCACCGGCATTGTGCCGTTCCCCGCGCTCTTCCAGCGTCTCAAGCAAGTGGGTTATGATGGCTGGATCTGTATGGAGGAAGGCTCTTTTCGGGGCCCCGAAGGAGTGCGAGCCGCGGCCCGCTTCGTCCGCGAGACCTGGGCTGCGGCCTGAGCCGGATGCCGGGGGGAGGATATGCCCAAGAAACTGACGTACTTACACACCGTTGCCCCGCTGGTCGGGTTGTTTAACGATCTGTCACGAGAGATGTTGCCGGGCGACGTGGGGATCACGCACATCCTGGACGAGATGTTGGCGAAAACCGTCCTCGCCCAAGGCGGCCTCACGCCCTTCATCTATCGCCGGGTGGCTGACCACGTCATGGCGGCAGAGGAGGCAGGCGCAGACATCGTACAGATCACCTGCTCCTCAGTCTCGCCTTGCGCTGGTGTCGTCGGTCACTTTGTGAGCATCCCCGTGCTCAGGATAGATGAGCCGATGGTGAACCGGGCGGTGAGCGCGGGCACGCGGATCGGGGTGCTGGCGACGGCGCCCACCGCGCTTGCACCCGTAGCCGAGTTGGTGCAGGTGCGAGCCGCTGCCCTGGGCAAGAAAGTGGAGGTCTCCACTTCTCTATGTGCTGATGCTTATGCGGCCCTCTTCACCGGCCAGCCGGAGGCGCATGACCGGATGGTGCGCGAGGCTCTGGTGGAGATGCTGGCCTGCAACGACGTCGTGCTCTTGACCCAGGCTTCAACGGCGCGGGCAGCAGATTCCATCTCGGATGGCGAACTGAGGGCTCGTGTTCTTACCAGCCCGCGTCTGGCCGTGGCGCGGCTGCGCGAGGTGCTTAACGAGGTTGCTGGCTGACTTGATGATCGCGAGCGTCCGGTCCTCACCCTCTCCAGCCCCTCCCTCTCTCCTGACAGGGGTAGTATTTCTGTGAGTGACCTATTGCGGGAGTTTGATCGCCCCTCACCCTCCC
>JADYZS010000462.1 GCA_020853075.1 Anaerolineae bacterium
AAACCGGCAGACTGCTGGGCCCTCGCCTGGCGGCCCTGGTGAGAGGCATCCTGGCAGAGTTGGGTAGCGAATAGCATGGGCGTCCTGATTCAACTGGTGGCCGATTACGCGCCTTACGTCTATGGCGCCTGCGCTGCGGTTGCCCTTTGGTATTTACGCGTCGCCATCTTGGCGCGACGTGAGCGGCGCCGGGCCATCTTTTCGTTGGAGCGGGAGGCAGCCCTCAACCGCATCTATGGCGGCTTCGGTATCGCCTTCACACTTCTCATCATCATGGGCGTCGTGTATTTCGCCAGCAACTACCTGCTCCGCGCCGTGCCGCCACCCGACATGGAGGCGACCACGCCGACGGCTACCATCTCGGCTTTTGAGCCTACTCCTACCGCTCTACCAACCGCAGAGCCAACCCCTGTGGCTCCCACCCCGACCTTCACACCGCGCCCGCGCCCTACCGTCCGCCCAACGCCGCCTCAGCCCAGTCCCACCGTGCCGGAAGTCGTTCCGCCCGCGTGCCCCAATCCCGGCGTCCGCATCACCGCGCCCGGCCTCGGCACCACCCGCCGCGGCACAATCCAGATCTTCGGCACCGCCAACATAGAGAATTTCCAATATTACAAATTGGAGTTCAGGGCGGTCAACGAAAACGACTTCCATTTCATCCTGAGGGGTGACTTGCCGGTCATAGACGGTTTCCTGGGGGCATGGGACAATTCCGGGTTGGCCGCAGGAGCCTATCTTGTGCAACTTCTTGTGATAGATAAGACCGGCAATTACCCCGACGGCCCCTGCACCACCCGCATCAACGTCCCGTGAACGGCACAACCTGGGAACCTTTTCTGCGGTAGAACCGTCTAATGAGTGCGTGCTGCGGACGTAAGTTCAGCATACACTATCATAGAGGAGGTTCTTCTCATTATGTCTCGCAAGTCACTGTTTGTCGTTGCGTTGGTGACCACCCTGGTACTCAGTGGTTTTGTTGTGGCTCTGGAGGGTTGGTCAACCGTCTCGCCCGGCAGGGCCGCGGCGCAGACCCCCGCGCCGAAGGCGGCAGCCGAACCGCTGCGCTCTATCACCGTTATCGGTGAAGGGAAGGTCAGCGCCAAGCCCGATCAGGCGCAGATTCACCTGGGCGTTGAGACAATCGCCTCAACGGTGCAGGAAGCATCTAAAGAAAATAATGAGAAGATGACCGCTATCCTGGCCGCCTTGAAGAAACTGGGAATTGCCGACAAGGACATCCAGACCTCCAACTTCAGTATCTATCTGGAGAGGATGCCGGAGCGCGAAGTGCTCCCATCCACAGGCAAGGCCACGGGCGAAGTCAATCGCTATCGTGTCTCTAACCAGATGCGGGTGATCGTCCGGGACCTGAACAACGTGAGCACCGTGATTGACCAGGTGGTAGAAGCAGGCGCGAACAACGTTTGGGGCGTCAACTTCACCATCGGCGATCCGAAGGCGTTGCAATCCCAGGCTCGAGCCGCGGCAGTTGCCGATGCCAAGGCTAAGGCGCAGGAACTGGCGAAACTGAACGACGTCAAGGTGGGCCAGGTCATTAGCGTCAGCGAGGTCGTCGGCGGGCCCGTCTTTAGCGCAGCGCTCAGCAAGGCCGAAGGGTTAGGCGGCGGCACTCCTGTGGAGCCGGGCGAGATGGAGTTCACCTTGCAGTTGCAGATCGTCTATGCCATTGAATAGTTCGGACTCCTGCTACCTCGCTTAAGCCCAAAAAGTACAGGGGCGACCACGTTGGTCGCCCCTGTTTGATTGTCTCTCAATCTCCGCCCCCTGCCAGGAGGAGGCCGGGCGCGGATCAAACCTTGCCACGTTCTTTGCACCCACGAGACAAGTGCGCGACGGAGGTATGATCGTTCTCAACGTCTCGTCGGCGTGCGCGGTTTCGTGCTCTCGGCATGGAACTGCGGATCCTGAGTCAGCAGCAGGTGCAACCCTTCCTCTAACTCTACTTCGGGGACAAAGCCCAATAGACTCGCCGCTTTACGCAAGTCTGCCACCAGGCGGCTCACACCACCCCCTTGCGCCTCGTTGTAGATGACCTGGGGGGTGCGCCCTACCACGCGCCCGATCAAGCGCACCAACTCATTAATGCTCGTTTCTTTTCCTGAGCCCACGTTGATGATCTGCCGGTTGACGTCGGGCGACGTCATCGCGGAGATCAGGGCCCGCACCACGTCATCAATGTAGGCAAAATCGCGGGTCTGCTTGCCATCGCCGAACACAACGACGGAGCCTCCCCCTATCGCTTGCTTGAGAAACTGGGGGACGACGGGAGGATGGGAGGGGGGTATCAACTGGCCGGGGCCATAGGCGTTGAAGATGCGGAGTGCCACTGTCTCTATGTTATACAGCGCGCCCAGCGTGAAGACGTAGTGCTCTGCCGCTATCTTGCTCACCGCGTAGGGAGCCAGAGGATTGGGTCTGGCATCCTCGTTGACCGGCTGGTGTGGCTGGTTGCCATACACCGTTCCTGACGAAGCCAATACGACCCGCCGCACGCCCACGTCTCGCATGGCCGCCATGACGCTGACCGTGCCACCTACATTGACATCGTTGTACTCGCGTGGATAGAGGATGGACTCTGGCACCGAGACGCGGGCAGCCAGGTGGAAGACGCCTTGTACACCTTGCAGCAGCGTCCACAGTTTGGGAACGTCTCGCACGTCGCCGCGAGTAAAAGAGACTTCGGGCAAGAGTTGGCCGGGGTCGCCCGTGCTCAGGTCATCCAAAACGCGCACGTAGTGCCCCTCGCGCACCAGGGTATTAGCCAGGGCCGTACCGATGAATCCGGCGCCACCCGTAATCAGGAAACGCATCCTCTCCGGCTCGCTTTCGCAGGGAATCGCGTAGGCCGCTATGTCAGCGCGCCTACATTATAGCACAGAATGTGTCTGCGGACTCACCAAACGGAAAGCCTCCCACGTGGGAGGCTTCCGGGGTCCATAAGCAATATCGCGTCGGCTAATGGCCGTGCATTTTGTGGGCGCCAGGGGTTGCCAGATATTTCTCCGGGTTCTTATCAAAGTCCCTCTTGCAGCCGGGCGCACAGAAGTAGTAGGTCTTGCCCTTGTACTCCGACTTCCACTGCGCCGTCTTCTCGTCCACCATCATCCCGCAGACGGGGTCTTTTGCCATAGCATCGCCTCCTCAGTAAATATGGCGGGATTATAGCACAGAGTGGCGGCTGCGGCAAAGAAAAAGCCGCGCCCATCAAGCGATGCGCGCCAGCATCTCGCGTGTCACCCGGTTGAGCGGCGGCTCACCCGCGAAAAAGCGGCGCAGTTCCTCCACTTCCATTTCACCCAGCCAGGTCGCATCCTCCACGATGCCCGCCAGATGCGGCGTAAGGACGACGTTCTCCAGGCGGCGGAACGGGTGGTCGGCAGCCGGCGGTTCCGGATCGGTTACGTCTATAAAGGCAAAGAAGCGTCCCTTGCTCAATTCGGCGACGAGGGCAGCCTCGTCAACCAGCGAGCCGCGGGCCGTGTTGATGAGGATAGCATCATCTTTCATGAGGGCCAGCGTGCGCGCGTTGAGTATATGGCGTGTTTCCGGCAAGGAGGGGGCGTGTATGGAGACGACGTCCGCGCGGCGCAGCAATTCATCCAGTTCCACCTTCGTCGCGCCGATGCGCCGGGCCTCCTCCGCAGAGACGTAAGGATCGTACAGCCAGACCTGGGCATCAAAGGGCTGCAACAGGCGGATGACGTGCCGGCCCACGTGGCTCGCGCCGATGATGCCGACGGTTTTGTGTATGAGTTCCCGCGAGGGCCAGTAGGGGCCATCCTGCCAGCCGCCCGCGCGCACGTGGCGGGACAAAGGGAGAATGCGCTTGATGCCCACGATCATAAGGGACAACGTTGTGTACGCCACCGAGAGCCCCAAGGCGGGCGCGGCACTGGTCACGTGGATGTGGCGTGCCCAGAGCGCGTCGGAGACGATGGGCTTGACGCTCCCCGCCGCGTAGGCCACGGCCCGCAGGCGTGGCGCGGCGGCCAGCACGTCGGCATCAAAGGGTGCAACACCCCAACTAGAGATGCAGGCGTCGGCGGTGGGCAGAAGGGACAATAGATCGGGCTTAGCGGCAGGCTCCTGGCCGGGGTGTTCAACCACATCGGCAAAGGCGGTCAGGGCTTCCCACGCGGCCCGGCTCATGATCTTTTGATAGTGCTTCTTGCCGATGGCAATGGCGACGATGGGGCGAGGCATTGATGTTGGTCCTTTGTTACAAGAGGTAGGCGCCGCGTCATTATACGCGGCGGGCCGGAAGCACGCAAACAACACCCCCTTACCGGCACGGGGCTCGGATGGCCGTCACGCTGTTGGCTGCGAAGTTAGCGACGTAGGCGGTGTCAGCCTTTGCGTTGTACGCCAGGCCCTGGCCGCCCTCGCCCACCCTGCCTTGTTTGCCCACGCGATGCACCCTCAGCACGCTCTCCAGCGCAAAGTCAAAGGTGTATAACGCATCCTCCGCCGGGACGACGACGCCCAGACAGCGGCCAAAATTCGCGATGGCGTACGGCGCGTTCTTCAGTTCAATCGTATTGGAACCGGCGTGGGCCCAGGCGGCCACGTGGTTAATCTCCGGGCTGGTGGCGTAGCCGCCCTGCCCATCGGGCGTCAAGGTCAGGTCAAAAAGTCCCTTGACGGGGGCCGGGAGGCTGCCGCCAGGGTCGCCGCGGCTGATGGTCTGCATCAAGCCACTGCTGCTGGTGACCCAGGAAAGGCCGCTCTCCGGGCTGTAGGCGATGTGCAGAGGTCCCGGCTCCCATTGGTATCCTATCACCTCGTGGATTTTTGCGACGATCCACGATACGGTGTTCTCCCGTGGATTCGCCACGTACACGTCGCCGGTCTTCTCATCCACCGCTACGCCCAGAGGCGAATTCCCGATCTTGATGATCTCACGCACGCGGCGCTCGCCCAGGTCTATCTCGGTGACGGTATTGCGATCCGGATTGGTGACGTAGGCCAGGCCGGCCTCCTGCCAGATGGCGATGTCGTGCGGGCCGGCGATGCCAGGGATCACGGCGAGCACCCGGTCTGGATCCCTCCCATCCACCTCGGCCACAGAGTCGCCGAGGCGATTGGTGACCCAAACGTTGCCCGTGCGCTCATAGACCGCCAGGTCTAGCGGGCCGTTCAGGGACGGCGTGGTAGGTGTAGGCGTAGGTGTGCGGGTGGGCCTGATCTGCACCCGGCTCGTGGGAGTCGGCGTGGGCCTGGTTGGGACCCGGCGCGGAGGGGTTGGCGTAGAGGTGGGCTCCGGCAGAGACGCCACCAGCACCGAATTGTCCACCATCACGCCGTTGGTCAATTCCTCCACTGGTGGGAAGAGATCGCCGACTTCGCCGCGCGTGGCCGGGCGCGGCTGCTCCGGCGGTTCGCCCCGCCGCACCCAGGTCTGCTCGCCGGCCCCGATCTCCACGCGCTCGCCCGCCGCTTCCACGGCCACGACGCCGTCCACCACAATAACCCAGATGATCTCACGGAAGGGATCTAAGTGTACCAGATATTCTGTGCTGAGGCTGGTGATGACGGCCCATTCCGTGTTGATGATCGTCTCTACCTCAACGCGGTTGTAAATGGTTCCCTGTTCAAACTCCACGATGCACACTGGCGCGCTCTCCGAGGGTAGCCCTTGCACCTGAAGGCCGCTGTTACGGAAGATGTCCAGGACGCAGCCGCTCATATCTAATTTGGCGCGGCCATTCTGATCCACCCGGACACCGTCGTTGGCAAACATCTTCTGATGCTCCCCTTCGGCTACCGCCAGCGCCTGCGACGTGGTGGCATCAAAGCGCTGCACATCGGTCGTGACGGCCTCCAGATCGGCGGAGGGCCGACCGGGTAAGAAACACGCGGCTAGGAGCAGAGAGAAGGCCAAGACCGTGAAAGACTGTCTGAAAAGTCCCGGCCATCGGTTACAAACCGACGGCAACCGGGCTAGAAAACCCGCTTTGCGGGTTTCTTGTACATACCAGCCGTCGGATTTTATCCGATGGCGGTCTGTTCCCAGACTTCTCAGGAAGTCTCTGAACATGCGAACCAACAGAACAAACCATGTGTGCTTTCTGGTAACCATAGCCACACGCTACCTTTGCCCTGCGGTATCTGGCTTGCCCGGCCTCTCTTGCCCCGGTGACGCGCGCCAGCCTGTCGCCACAGCCACAGCGAAGATAGCCCCGCCGATACCCCAGCGCACCAGTTCTGCCCACTGGGGATCTATGGCGCGCCAGGAGAAAGAGGGAGGAACCCTCACCAGCGCAGAGGATGCTCCGCCCAGCAAGGCCAGGGCTACCAACGGTACGGCGCTCCGCCCCAACGCTTCGGCGAGCGACATCCGATGAGAAAAGAAAGCGAACGCGAAAGCAAAGAGGAGCCCCAGAAGGAGGCCGGGCAGAAAGACGGCCAGCAGGTCGCAAACGCCCGCCTTGCAGCCGATCCCCAGGTACCAGTTGGGGAGGCCCAGCCCCAGGCCGAGGACGATGCCGCTGGTGATATCTCCCAGCACCGTGGCGCGTCTGTCTGGTTGTTTGCTCAGAGCAAGCACCAGGCGAGGCATAAACACCAATCCCACCCCTCCCACCGCGCCGGGAAGTAGATTAAAAGAGAGCACAGCCAGGCCGGTGGGGTTGAACGGCCTGATGCCGAAGATGAGCACCAGATAAGCAACGCTCAGGCCGACGGCTCCGCCCACCCCCACGGCCAACGCCTGCTGGCGGATGGCGGGCCATTGCGGACGCAACCGGCGGCGCGCCAGATAGAACCGGTGCAGAAGACGATACTTAACCGCGCCGGGGAGGAGCCAGGCCTTCTCATCGCCAGAATAGTTGAGGGTAAGGCAGGCCAGCGCGTCCACGATGTCGCGCTTCAGCGAGGGCCCGGCTGTTTGCAGAACCGCTATCAGTTCCGGGCCCACGTCTCGGATGTGGCCAAGGCCCAGTTTGGCCGCCTCTACGATGGGCGCTTCAGGGCTGTCCAAAGCCTCAACCAGGCCCTGCGCTGCCTCGCGCCGGACGGTAGCAGCGTCGGCCAGGTTGAGGTCCATGGCGATCTGGGCCAGGTTGCCCAAGGCAGCGGCGGCGGCGGCTCGCAACCGGCCATCCGCCTTCTGGTTCTTCAGCAGCGTTGCCAACGGCTCCGCGCCGCCAACGTAGCCTAGATTCCCCAGGGCCGTTGCCGCGGTCACCCGCACCGCCATGACCTTGTCCTCGGTCACCAGGCGCACCAGTTCGGCGGCTTTCTTCTGCACGATCTCCCCGGTGCCCGACTTCCCTCGCTCTCCCAATTGTGTGGCAGCCGCCACGCGGTCCTCGGGGTTTGCGCTGTAGATGTTGCGCAAGAGCGGCGCGGGCAACCGGGGTCTGACCGGCCTTAACTCAAAGTCTTGCGCCGTGCGCGTGCCCTGCAATGGCCCCCCAACCGGCGTTTGCTGATACCCACGCAAGCGGCTGCGCCAGCGTACCTCTGCCCCCACGTAAGCGATCAGCTCGTCGGCGGTGATGACGTCGTCGGGGCGCTGGCCTGACTCGGCCCAACCATCCAGGCCATCTAAAAGTGAGCGCGTGAAGATAGAGTGGCTCCCCGCGCCGCCGTCCAGGACGGGCTGATCCTCTGTGCCGGCGACCAGGGCCTTGAGGACCTGGTCGTCGCGCGCGCCGGTAGGGATGTCGTGGCGGAAGGTCGTCCCCGCGTAGCAGGCATCAAAGATCAAAAGCACCCGCCGCGCCGACATCTTCTTGGCGCGTTGAATGATCTCGGCTTCTTCCAGCCACGAAGCCGGGTCATCGCCGGCATCTCCCGGAAGGAGATAGCCTTCCTTCTGCCGGGCGGGATCGGGATGGTTGGAGCCATGACCGGCGAAGAAGACCAGAACGCTATCGTCCGGCGTGGTGCCCGCTTCCCACCGTCCCAGGACGTCGCGGATTGCCTGCGCCGTCGCCTCCTTATCTGTCAGGCGCGTGACCACAAAGCCGAACTCGTCCTCCAACCTGGCGGCGAGGGCGATAGCATCTTTCACCGCGTAGATCAGGGGGCGCAGCGGCTCGCGGTAGCGGTCAATCCCGATGACCAGCGCGTATCGTGTCCCCGGCGACTCCCCCTCCTCCGTCTGCGCGCCGGTTAAGACGCGACGCCGGACGTCGCGCGTGCCTACCTCGTCCATTGCGCCTCCTCACAACCCCTTGCGCAAGAGGAACGAGCGCATCTCCGTCGTCCATTCCTCGTTTGGAGCGAGGCGATTGCGCCGGGCGTCGCGCGTCCCCTGCCCGGTCAAGGCCATATCAAGCAACTGTCCCAGGGGCGAGTCGGTCCCTTTGGCCGTGCGCGGGCCGATATCCCGGAACCCTTCCTGCACCAGAAGGCTGAAGTCGGCCTCATGGGTCGTGGCAAAAAGCTTGAAGGTCTCGGTTCCGCCTGCCGGTTCCCCATCGTTAGGATCGGGAACGTAAGGGAAATCGTCCGGCAGATAGAGTTCCAACTCGTCGCCCTGGCGCACACCGACCTGGGCGGACTTTCCCGGCTTCAATTGCTCGCTGGCCCCAGTGACGGGATGCAAGAGCGAGATTCCGCCGGTGAGCCCAAAATCCAAGACGCTGACGTAGATGGGCGCATCGTGCTTGTTGGTGATCTCAAAGGCGATGCGCTCGCCCTCGCGAAAGACGATCTGCCCGCCTGCATCCTCCGGCTCGGCCACCGCCCATTCGCCGTTGGCCGCCTGCCGCTTGAGAGTGAACTGCACCTTGCCGTTGAGGAGACCGCCGTCGTTCGGATTTTTCAGCGCCAACGCCTGGCGGTAGCGTGCCGCCTTCTCCAGATTGTCCCGCAGCGTCTCCGCGACACTTGCCTCGCTCAGAGGATGGAGAGGCATCAGCAGCCGCCCGTCCGGCCCCACCACGGCCCAGGTCGCCTCGGCGATGGCTCCTAACTGGGGCACAGGGTCGCCCGCTTGTACCGTCGTGCGGGGCGCGAGCGCGTAGACGCGGGCATCGGCAGTCTCGCCCGCCCCGGCCAACGCCAGAAGCGCGGACGTTCCGATCACGCCCTTCAGCGCGGCCACCGCGTCCTCGCTGCCGGGCGAGCCTTGAATCTCCACACTCAGGCGCATCTCGCCGTAAAAATGGGCGTCTTCCAGGGCGCGAGAGCCCGCGACGATGGCATTGGCCGTCTCTTCTTGTACGACCTTCGCGTCGGCGCTGACCGCGCGCACGGTGACGATTTCCACCAGGCCGAGACGGCGTGTTCCCGCTGTGATCTGCGTGGTCGCCTGCGGATAGACCACCCAGCGCGACCCGACGGTGAGGCCGTGGGCTGCGCCGGCAGCCAGGGTCGCCGTGTCGCCCGCGCGCTGGCTGACACGCACGAAGCGCAGCGGCTCAATATCGCGCACGCCGAACAACTCCCGGTCGCGCGCGCCTTCCATCTGTGGGTGCTGGCGCGCGTAGATGGCCGAGACCTGCGCGCCGGCCCGCTCAAAGACGTCGCGGTAGGTCGCGCCCGGCCCGGCTTTGACCAATTCTTGAACCAGGAAATAGGTGAGGGCCCCTTGCGGGATGACGTTGAACAGGCCCCGCCGCACCTTGTATTCGTAGGAACTTTCGGCATCGCTGCAACCGGCAATGAGGACGTACCGCTTGCCCAGGGGGAGCCAGCCGCTGGGGCCGAGGTCACGGCTGGCGCCGCGCGCGACGTCGGGAGCAACGGGCGAGGGTGGCAATTGCGACGCGGGGCGCTCATCTGTCTCTACCCAGCGCGAGGCCGCGCCGAAGGCATCGCGGCTGATGGTTCCGGAGTGGCAGCAATCAAAGATGAGGGTCACGTAAGAGGTCTTCGCCGTCAGCCGCACGAGCCGCTCGTAGATCTCGTCGTCGGTGATGTCGCGGTTCGGCGCGGTGCCGCGTCCGCTGTCGTAAGACACGATGGTCTCGTCCAGGCCATCGGGCTCATCTCCCTCGCGGTCCGTCATTTGGGAGCCGTGCCCGCTGTAATGGATGACCACGACGTCGTTCGTGCCCGCGCGGCTCACTAAACCGTCTAGCGCGGCCAGGATGCCGTCACGGGTCGCCGTCTCGTCTCGCAAGACGGTGACGTTGGCGGCGGGAAAACCGAAGTTCTGCTGCAAGACGGCGGCCATCAACGTTACGTCATTGACGCAGCCGCTCAGTTGGTAGCGAGCATCCAGTTTGGCATATTTGTTGATGCCGACGAGCAAGGCTCGTTTGTTTCCGGGCGCAGTTCCGTTCACCATTTCCCCCTTTCTGTATTGGCCCTCTCTGAAAACCTAACCGCAGGGAGCGCAGAGGACGCCGAGATAACAAAAATCCCTCTGCGCCTTCCGCGTTCTCTGCGGTTTACGCCTCCGCCCCCACAACCACAAAGGGCGCCCAATAACGCGGGTGGTCGTAACCAGGGCGAGAGCGCAACACGCGCATCGCCCGTTGGAGCGCGATGGCCTTGTCGTCCAGCGCGATATAGTCACGATAGAAGGCGGTCATCAACTCCGCCGTCGCCTCATCGCTGACACTCCATTGGCTGACGAGGACGGCTCTGGCTCCGGCCACCAAGAACGCGCGGCAGAGGCCGATCATGCCGTCGCCGGAGATCTTGCCCAGCCCCGTCTGGCACGCGCTGAGAACGACCAGGTCCGCCGCGGGCGACCAAGACTTGGGCCCGGCAGCAAAGGGCATGGCCGGCGCGTTCGCATACTGGAACACCGGCTCGGACGGCAACGACAGATACGTGATCCGCCGCGCCGTCAGGAGTCCATCGCCGTCGTCGGGCTCGGCCAGGGCGACGAAGGACGATAACGGATCATCGGCGTAGGCAATGCCGTGAGTTGCCAGGTGCAGGATGCCGTGCTCCGAAAAGAGATTCTCAACAGTGGCCCGGTCTGCCTTGCGCCCCAGCAAGAGGGTACGCCTCTCCTCCGGGAAGAGGCCGGCGACAGCCTCGGCCTCCTTCCTGGCTCCCGGCAGCGGCTTCAGTTGGATGGTCAGGCCGTCTTGGGGCGGCACCTTAGGCATCGCCGGATTGCCGACGACCAGCGCTTTCAGGTCGTTGGGTGTGCCGTAGTCCGGCTCGCGGCGGATTTCGTCCAGCACGCGCGCCGAGGGAGAATAAAGGAGCGGCCAGCGGTCGGCCAGCCAGGTATCATCGGGGGCCAGGAGTGCGGCGAAGGGCAAGAGCCAGAGCGCGCCGTGAGGCTCAATCACGACCGGCGTGCCGTCGGTAGGCAAGGCCGCGGCGACCGGCGCGACGAGCGTATCGTAGAGTTCGCGAAGTAGCGGCTTGTACACTACCGCTATTTTCGGCTTCCTCACCCGGCGCGTATCGCGCGCCAATCGCACGCCGCGCGGGTTATCATCCACTTGCAGGGCCTGCCGGAGTGCGGCGATGCGACCGGCCAGCGCGTCCCGGCCCAGCGCAGCCAGATGCGCCTGGACGGAGCCGTCGGGCACTACCGCGAAGACCGCGGTGGCATCGGCCAGGACGTGAAACACCAGCCGCGCCAGCGGCGGCGGTGTAGGGGCGGGAGGTTCCGGCGTTTCGTCTGGCAGGTTTTCTGCCGGTTCCAGAGAACCGGACGCAATCCCAGGCGCCATCTGCGCGGCCATGCTAAAACCTTGCGGCGGCGATGGCGTGCCCGATGCCAACTTGGCGGTCACGTCAAAATCAGGAAGCGAGGACAGCATCCCTGGCGCCATCTGGGCCCAGGGAAGAAGCGATTGCCGCTCGGCGAAGGGGCGCAGCCGGCTAGGCCGGACGCTCCCCCCCTGTGCTGGCCTTCTCCGTTCCTGGCCGCCCATGAGATCGCTGAGCGCGCGGCCACGGGCCTCTTCCGCCACGGCAAGCGCATCTGCGTAGGCTTTAGCGTCCGTGCGCCCCCGCTCCAGATGGACGGCGAGCAACTGGTCAAAGGCATCCTGCACGCTCTCCAGAAACGCGACCTTCCCTTCGTCGGTGCGCAGGCCGCGCTGGCGCGTAGCGATGAGATCAAGGCTGCGCCGGAAGGAGGCGGCAGCCCCATCCAGGTCGCCGGCTGCGCGCTGGCAGCGGCCCAGGCCCCAGTAGGCGTGCCACAAGGTATCGTCGTCGTCCACCTGTGTGGCAAGGGCCACGGCTCGCTCGTATGCCTTCCTCGCCTCACCGAAGCGCTCCTGTTCCAGATAGAGGCGTCCCAGCCCGGCCTGCGTCCGGCCTTCGCCCAGCGGGTCGTTGGCCTGGGCATAGAGAGCCAGGGCCTGCCAGTAGGTGTCCAATGCCTTGTCTGTCTGGCCGCGGTCGCGATAGATGCCGGCCAGCACTGCCAGCGCGCGCCGCTTGTCCAACGGCTCCCCGTGGGCTGCCAGGAGCGCGAGACCTTCGTTGAGCGCAGCCTCGGCGGCCTCTATCTCCCCGCGCTGGCGATGGATAAAACCGACGTGCGTCAGCGCGTGGGCGCGCAGTTCCGGCGACTGAGCAGCCTCGGGCCGCTGCAAGGCCAGCCGGTAAGCGTTCAACGCGGGTTCCGGCTGGGGTTGGCGCAGGTAGCCGTTGCCGACGTTGATGAGGAGGCGGACGGCAAGCGCGGGGTCAGATTCGGCTACATCCAGGTCGTTCGCCATCGCCGCGCTGAAGAGGTCAGGCACGGCCAATGCACCCGGCCCGCCAAAGCCCTTGCTCACCGCGCCCAGCGACATGAGCACCCGTTGGACATCCAGGTTGGCATCGGCGGCCAAAGCCCTAAGTCCCGACTCGTAGGCGATGACCGCGTTTTGGACATCGCCATCGCCTTCCAACGCCTGGCCCAACCGGTTGAAGAGGACGGCCATCAGACGCGGCCGGTTCATCTTCTCGGCCAGGGCGAGGGCCTTGCCGTGGGACAGGGCCGCGTCCCGGTAGCGACGCTTGGCATACGCGTCCAGCGCCTCGTTCTCCAACGATACCACTTCCCGATATGCGTCCATAGGTATTCCCCAACGTACCACACCAGCCATCCACGAATAGGCTCCGTGACAGACGCCTTATTCGTGTATTCGTGCGCAATTCGTGGACGGCAGATCTTCACTCAGGATCTACGACTCCACTAAGCTCTCACATCGCGAAATACAGAAGTGACAGATCCTCGTCGCTGGCGGTCCCTGCTTCCAGCCGCTCCCGCAAGGTCTCGGCCTCCACCTCCACCGGCGCCAGCGTGTCGCGGCCAAAGAACCCCGACTTGCGCGGCGGGAGAGTGGTGGGAAGATTAGGCGTGCCATCATGGATCAGTGCCAGCGTCGCCTCTATCACGCCGGTGTGGGAGGAGAGGTAGCG
>JADYZS010000463.1 GCA_020853075.1 Anaerolineae bacterium
GCAGGTGGCATTTCCCCCGATGACTGGCCGCGCAGTGAAAGACCACTTTGTGGGAAGGAGTGAGATACAATGCCAAGTGAACCGGACAATAACGGACAATTGCGGGCAAATCAGCGGCGCGGGATTGCGGCCCTTCTCGCGGCGCCCACGTTGGCAGAGGCGGCGACCCAAGCCGGTGTTCACGAGCGGACGCTACGGCGCTGGCTGAAAGAAGATGCTTTTCGCCACGCGCTGCACCAGGCACAAGATGAAATGCTTGGGCAGGCCATGCGCCAGAGCCTTGCGGCCATGACCGATGCCCTGACCACACTGCAAGACATTATGGGCGATGACCTCGTGCCGGCCGCGGCGCGCGTGACAGCGGCCCGGTCTATCCTGGAACATGCCACCCGGCTCTATGAGGCCACCACCCTCGCAGAGCGGTTGGCGGCCCTTGAGGAAGCGATGGTGATAGATGGCTAGGAGTCTCAGCGTCAGGCGGCGCATACAGCAGTTGGAGGAGCGGAACCGCGCGGCAGCCCTGGCAGCCGACGAAGCGATGTGGGCAGAATTCACCTACGACGAAATAGAGGCCCTGGTGGCCGCCGACGCGTCGGGTTTGCCGATGGAGGAGTGGCCCCACGACGCGCTGAAAGCCGTTGAGAAGTATCTCGCTCTCGGCGGTGATGCAATCACCGAGCGCGCCTTCCGAGCGCGCACAACGGCGGAGCGGGAGCGGATGTACAGGGAGAGGCAAGAGGAAGATATGAGGCGGCAAACCGAGGCAGGAACGTGAGACTACAGACACGCTTGGGTGCATTGGAGCGACGTGCGGCACAACCTACCGGCTTGCGTCCTCTGGTGTCGGAGTTGTGGCTAGACAATGGCGATGGCACGGCGACCGACAATCAAGGGCGACGCCTTTCCCTCTGTGACGTGGTGTGGCCGCAAGCGCGCGTTTTGCTGATTCGTGAAGAGATTTGTGACAGTGGCAGCGGGTCGGCGATGTCTGTCGCTCTGGCTGGATTGGCTGAGACCAGGTGACCCAATGGGAAATGCGGTTGAAGCGTTTGGAGAAAGCCGCGAGCACGGTCAATGAAGCCGAGGTGCTCAGGGCGAAGTGCCTGGCCCTCGCCCGCTGGCTGGAGGACGGTGCTGAGGGCGAACCGCCGTCCCCTTTGGACAGGGCAATCGTGGAAATCTGGCTAGAGGCAAACCATGAGCACGCTGGCGAGAAGACTCGCAAGACTTGAGCAGAAGCACACCGGCAACCTTGATGCCTTATGGCAGCAATGGATGGACGCCAACAAGGGCATGGAGCAGCCACAGAGACGACGACGCATCTGGAAGGCCATGCGCCGCCTCACCCTGGCCGATGACCAATTGCAGACGTACCTGAAGCAAGAGGAAGAGGGCACGCTATCAGATATGGGCTTCTGCCCCCATTGGTTTGAGGGTCATGTAGTTGACCGAGACGAGCCGCCCCCGTTCCCGCAATGCTGGTGGGACACATCCTGGTGGGCAAGTGGGACTCCAATGGAAGAAGCACCAGAAGGCGACGGGTAAAAAGATAGAGGTCGGGGCATGACACCCGGCTTTCTCTTACCTTAGAATTTCGTGACTATTGCTGAAAACTATTGACAATTACGACATTCTGTGGTATAATGGCAGTGTAATCAAAAACAGTGGCCCAGGAGTCTAGGTTGGTCGCCGGGCTCCCAGGCCAGAGAAACACAGGAGGTAAATCCCATGTTCACGACCAGTATAGCACAGGCTCCCGTAATCGGCAAGGCTCTACCCGTCACCGCCTTGCAGCGCGATGCCGCCCTAGCCGACTTCGTGAGCGACTTCATGCGCCGCACCTTGCCGGATGCCACTCCTGAGCGGCAAGCCCGCCACGCTGCCGAAACCCTGGCGAATTGGGGCGAAGCAGACCGTTGGGAACTGTACCGGGCAATGGAGTTGGGGGCGTAAGCCCCCACTCCCCACCCCAGGAGATGACGCCATGAAAACAACCATTCAGTATGACCGCAAGGAGCGAGCGTACAGGGTGCTGGATGCTGAGACAGGCGAAGTCCTGAGCCAGCACCCACAAGGGCCGGAAGGACGTTACCAGGCAGAGCGAGCCGTCATCGCCAGCGATGCCCCTCACGTCCTACCCCTGGCCGACAACCTGGCCCACCAGTACCCCGAAGCCGTAAGCAGGGCGCACAAGGCGGCCTTGCTGGTGGCAAGGGGAGCGGTGCGGCCCAACGGGGCGACAGATGTCTATTACGTCGCCAGCGAGACCGACTTGCCCACCGTGTACCTGGTGGACTTGCCGAAGGGGACGTGCGGCTGTGAGGACTTCTACCAGGGCAGGCAAGGCGAGCCGCACGGTGCACCCAACGTGGACGGCAGGCTGGTGTGCAAGCACGTTCTGGCCGCGTCGTTCTTCCTGAGCCAGCGGGCGACCGAAAACCGGAAAATCCTCTGGCCCGACTTCGGCGACGGGCTGGACTAGGGGGTGACACATGGAAGCGAGCAACAGTCTCAATCTGTTTTTCCGTCACCCGACCGGCTACGTGGCGCAAATCACCATCAGGAGCGCCAACAGCCCTGACCTGTTGGAACGGTTCGGCAAACTGCTGGCCTGGTTGCAAGAGACCGGCTGCCAGCCAACGGAGCGGGCCGATGTAGTGGTGCAGTTGCCGACAAGTCAGCCAGTGGTGAGCGACAACGGGCACGAGCCCAAGCCAGCGGCGGCCCCCGTGCTGGACAACGGCGCACCTGACCCCGCCTGGTGTCCCATCCACCAGGTCGCCATGAAGCGACGGGAGAGCAACGGGCAGGTGTGGTATTCCCACAAGGCGGGCGATGCCTGGTGCAAGGGCACACTGCCGAAGAACGGCAGGTAACAACAACGTGAAGGGGCGCGGCTAGACCCCGCGCCCCACATCCCCCAGGAGGCGATTATGCCAGAAAACCCAGACGAACTACTGACGCTAAAAGAAGCAGCGGCGATACTGAAGGTCACGACTCGCACGTTGCTACGGCGTATTGAGGAGGGCAAGTTACCGGCGCAGAAGTTGGGCACTGGCCGCACTTCCCCGTTAAGGGTGAAACGGAGCGACCTTGACAAGTTGCTCAATCCGGCCCGGCCAGCCCAAGACGAAAGCAGCGGAGACGCCTAGCGCGCGGCCCCATTTTGTGGTATAATCGCCAATGTAATAGGCCAGCGGTGCGGTCAACACCCTGGCCCCGGCCCCGACGGTCAGAGCATCGGGACGTGGGTAGCATAGCACGGCCTTGCTCACCTGTCAACAGGGGCAAGGCCGTTTCTTTTAACATAGGCCGCGACAGGGCCTCATTAAAAAGCCGAAACCACAATAGGTTGTGGTTCCTCGCTGAACACCCCCTACATCCTGTGAGCGCCCCTGGAGGGACTCGAACCCCCGACGACAGGGCTTAGGACGCCCTCGCTCTGTCCTCTGAGCTACAGGGGCAAGCGGGTGACGGGACTTGAACCCGTGACCAACGGCTTGGAAGGCCGAGGCTCTACCACTGAGCTACACCCGCACAAGCCGATTGTACCATATCGGGTCAGGAATGGCAATAAGCAGAGGCGAAGTTGAGAAAACGAGTCGGACGGTTTCTCTATGCGCTGGCCGGCATCGCTCTCTTCATTCTCGCCTTGGAGTTGCTCAAGAAGGGGGCAGGCGGTATCGCGCCGCTCCTGCGCACTCTGACCATAGGCTCCGTATGGAGCGCGCTCGGCCTGGGCTGGCTCATGGCTTACCTTGTCCTCAGCGGCTCGCCCGTGGCGGCCATCGCCCTCACCCTCTTCGGCGGCCACGTCCTCAGCGACATAGAAACCTTCGCCATGATTACCGGCTCTCGTCTGGGGGCCTCATTCATTGTCCTCTTTGTCGGCTTCATCTATCATTTGCGCGGGCAGCATCGCATCGCCAGCGTCTCTATCGGTGTGCTCGCGTTCCTGGTCACAGCGACGATCTATCTACCGGCCATGGCTCTGGGCTATTTCGTATTGACAGGGAGGCTCCTAGATGGCGCGCGCATCACTATGCCAGGTGTTCTCCGTTCGCTCCTGGACCTGGTGTACGACCCTATCGTCAACACCCTCGCGGGGTTGTTCCCCGGAGGTATCCTTTTCTTCCTGGGGATAGGGACCCTCCTCCTCAGTTTTCGCGTTTTTGATCGCGCCCTGCCGGAGATAGAACCGGGGAGCAGCCGTATCTCCGGCATCGCCGATTTCGTCTATCGCCCTCCGGTGATGTTCCTCATGGGTATGGCGATTACGACTGTCACCCTCTCGGTCTCTGTCTCCCTCACGGTTCTGGTGCCCCTCTCTCTCAGAGGTTACGTTCGCCGCGAGAATATCATCCCTTACATCATGGGCGCGAACATCACGACTTTTGTAGATACGCTGGTGGCATCGCTCCTCATCAACGAGCCGCGCGCCTTCACCATCGTTCTGACAGAGATGCTGTGTGTTTCTTTCTTTTCGGTTATTATCATTTTGTTTTTCTACCAGCGTTATCAGGGAGCGGTGGAGTGGCTGACGGAGTTGGTCACGCGCCGGCCCCGCCACCTGGCGATCTTCCTGGCCGCGTTGCTCCTTATCCCTATCATCCTGCTGCGCATCACCTGATTCGCTTGACAGGGGCCATCTGATGAACGACAGGGTTCTGCTTCATGTGGAAGGCTCGTGGCGGGGCGAGTGGGCCCTGGCCCTTGCCGCGCTCCTGCAACAGCACCTGGAAGCCAACATCACATTCCTCACCGGCACCGCCAGCGCGCCACAGTTGGATATGATCCTGCAACGGGCAAAAGCGCGGTGGGGTTTGTCGTGGGAGGGCCTGCCGCGGGTCGCACATCCCGGCACAGCGGAAGAAGTCATTTTGACCGAGGCTCGCTCCCACCCCTACGACCTGATCCTGCTAGCCCCTGCCGGGCGGCGCGGTCTGTCGCTCTTGCTGCACGGCTCGCGCGTGGGGCGGGTGGTGACGGAAGCCAGCGCGTCGGTGTTGGTGGCGCGTGCCCCCCTGCGCGCCATCCGGCATATCCTGGTCACGATTGCCGGGAATCCCCACAGCGAAGATGACTTGGCCGCGACGATCCGATTCGCCCGCGCCTTTCGCGCCCATACGACGGTCCTGCACGTCCTCTCTTCCATGCCGCTTACCTTCGCCGGGCTGCCGGAGCGTGAGCCAGCCCTGGCCGAGTTTCTGGCCTCCGATGAAGTCGTCGCGCGCCAGATGCGCGACACCCACAAGACGCTGGCCGCAGAGGAGTTGGCGGCGGACCTGAAGGTGCGAGTTGGGCTAGTCATGGAAGAGATAGCCGGCGAGATCGCATGGAGAGGCTACGATCTCCTGGTCATCGGCGCGCATTTTCCGGTGGGGCCTAGAGGTGATTTGACGGAGAATCTCGCCAGCCGCCTCATCCGTCGCAGCCCTATCTGTACCCTGGTCGTGCGGCCTTCTCTGAGATAGGTCCCGAGACCAAAATCAGCCTATCATCCGAGAACGTAAGAAACGCAGAGACACAGTACCATGTCTCTGCGTTCTGCGAGGCATTTCATCCATCGGGACACTGCCGATGGCCTGCCGAGTAGCATCCCCTGGTCGGTTGCCGGCGTCAGCGCCTCACGGCATCGGGGCGGTGGATGCCGGCGGGGATAGATTCTCAGGCTTGGGAGGCTCGGCCTCCTCCGGGGGTTTCTCCGCCTCCGCCGTAGATGTAGCAGGAGGTGGCTTGATCGGCTCTAGTTCTTCTACGGGAACGACGGGTGCGGGCGACGACTCCACGACAGGTTGGGGGGGCGGGACGGGCTGGACAGCCTTCTTGCCAGGGCTTGGGATCGTTACCGTTACCGTCCCCACGGTGCGGAGTTGCCCTAGAAGGAGGCCCAGGCCAATGGCAACTGCCAACAGCGGCCAGAATTTGCCGATATTGGTGGCCGAAGTGCCCCCCTCTGCGGTCACGGCGATGACTCCAAATACGATGAGCGCCAGGGCGGGAATGGCGGCCCAACCTAGAGGGCGTTGCGCGTTGCGCAGCAAATAAAGGATGCCAAAGACCAGACCCAGGCCAATGAAGAGCAACCCGCCCTGCTGGTTGTTGTCCAGTTTCGTTGTCTGGTTGATGACGGCAAGGATGGCAATGACCCACAACATGCCGCCAGGGATGACGGCCCACCAATGGGCTCTATCCAAGATGAAGATGATCCAGAACCCCAGGCCAATGCCACCGAGGAAGATCGTTGCCAGCCAGGCTTGGGGCACCAGGCCCTGTTCGCTCAGAAAGATGGTGGCCGCCAGGCCCAACAGGGTAAGGCCGGGGATGATAGGCCACCACTGGCGGCGGTTGCCCACGAACCGGCCGACAAAGTAGAGACCGGCCACCGCAAAAGCGGCAGCCGCGACCCAGGCAATCCAGGAACCAAAGATATCCAGGTTGTTGAGGAGAAGGATCAGCCCTCCCACGAAGAGGAAGATGCCCCAGATAAGGGCGTCGGACGGCCGGCGCGTGTTGCGAACCATAAGAAACCTCCTTGTCCTGAGTGAGATTATCTTACCATAAAAGGCGTAAAGAGCACAGAAGGATGCCGGAATAAAGCAGAGCCACCGGGCATAAATCTGCTCTTGCACGACCAGCACATCTTTGTAATCGCGCCAGAAGGCGGTGCCGGGCACGTAGTTGGATCCGCGCAGGGGACTATAGGGCTTCAATGGGATCAAAAGACGTACCGGCTAGAGCCGTGGGCTGGTTCGCTCTCAGTAGGTGCCTATCTCCAGACCTCTCTCTACGAAGTAACTGTACGTCTCGTATTGCACCAGGGGCGATACGCTGTGGTCCACCTGGAGAACGTAGCCGCTGCCCGCCATTGCGCCGGGAAGTTTGTTCTGCAGTTGTGCTTCGACAGCCTGGAGATTGTTGGTCTCCAGGGCGCGGACATCCATGCCGCCAATCAAAGCGATCTGCTCGCCAAAGAGTTTTTTCAGACGCAGCAAATCCATCCCCGCTTTAACCTCAAGGGGCTGAAGGCAGTTGATGCCGGCTTCTATCAGGGAGGGTACCAATGCCTCTACGAAGCCATCGCAATGAAGGACTACCGGCAGATGGTGGCTATGGGCAAATCTGAAAAGCCTCTTGTGCGCTGGTAGGAGCAATTCCCGGTACATGGCGGGCGACATGAAGGGCTTCTTGCTGAAGCCCAGATCATCCCAGACCCAGAGGCCGTCCGGTAACCCTTCCCGCGCGAAGAGGATCTCAAGTAAGCGAACCGACACTGTAGAGTAGAGATCCGCCATGTCGCGTACCCATTTTGGGTCCATGGCCATACTCATCAGCAGATTTTCGTGGCCGCACATGGGTGACATCTGGTCGAAGGCTCCTACAATGCCGCACGTCATGAAGAGATTGTTTTTAGTGCACTTTGTCCGCAGGTTCCGGTAATAGTCGTAGTTGAGACGCCGTTCATAGGTCCGCTCGTCCAGGAGATACGGGCGGATATGTTCCTCCCAGCCTCTACGATCTTTGACTGTGAAATCAACGTGCTCGGGTGCACCTGATGTGTGTTTGTGCCAGCGCAGCAGCGCGCCGTTGCCGTTCCGCACCAGCTTCGTCCGCTCGGTTTCCTCTACGAGCTGGTCACCGATGTCGATGTTTGCCACCAGGTTGATTATGTGATAGTTGCCCGGCGTGATCTCGCCACCCGTACGGCGCACGTCCAGGCCAAAATGATCGCTCACCATTTCTGGTTGCGCGAAGTGCCCCTGCGCCGTCCAATTCTGTACGGTCTCTTTCCAGAAGACCTCAAACAGACCAACGCGGTCCACTGGCTGGTGTTTCAAGATCCGGTCAAACCGCTCCTTGCTGGTCAGCGTCATTTAGTGCCTCCCTTATGGGATTGAAAAACATTCCGGCCAGGTTCCACTCCTACGAACCAGAGAAACGCACCAACACTTCCCCCATCTGGCTGGTGTCGTAGCCACCCAAACCCGCGACCTGGGCTTGAAAGCCGGTGCTGCGGGTGACCTCCAATAGAGGGCGTAGCAGGTCGCCCTCGTAGTATTCCTTTGGGATGACCAAATCGTACCGCTCGCGAAAAAGGGGCACGAAATCTAGGTTGAGCGCCCGCGCCGCAGCCAGGATGCCAAGACCACAATCGGCCGCGCCGCTGGCGACAGCCGCCGCGACGGCCAGGTGGGTGAACTCCTGCCGCTCGTAGCCCCGGACGCGTGCCGGGTCCAACCTACGTCGTTTTAACTCAAAGTCCAGCAGGACGCGCGTCCCCGCGCCCCGCTGCCGGTTGACGAAACGGACGTCATCTCGTAGCAAATCCTCCAGCGCGGTAACCTTCTTGGGGTTGCCCGGTGGCACGATGAGCCCCTGTTGCCGCCAGACGAACCCCAGCAAGACGATGCGGCGCCCCGGCAGCAGGCGCCGGATGTAGCCAGTGTTGTAATCGCCCGTGTCCTCGTCCAACAGGTGCGAACCGGCCAGGTGCGCCTCGTTCCGCTGTAAGGCCAGCAGCCCGCCCAGGCTCCCCACGTTGGCCGAGGAGAGGCGGGGCCCGGCCTGCACACGTGCCATGAGGCTTGCCAGGATGTCCAGCGTCAGGTCGTGGCTGCCGATGGCAACGATGGTGTTCTCAATCTCTGCGGGCGAGCACAGGAGTTCCGCCGTCACTTCTGCGCCCGCCAGGAGGCCCTCGGAGAAGCGGGGGATGCGCACGATGCCATCGGCCCGCACCAGTGATGTGATGATGCCCGCGCCGCGGCTGAGAGGCGTCGCCACGACGCGATCCCCGACGCGCCCCAGGCTGACCCGCAGGAATTCCTCCTCGCCCATGGGCGAAACAACCTTGCGCGTCAGGGTCACTGTCATCGTCGGGCGGCGGGGCTCGGTCAGCCCCAGCCAGGCATAGACCAGCGGCTTGACGATGAGTTCGGACGTGACGATGGCAGAGACGGGGTAGCCGGGGATGCCAATGATCGGCTTGCCCCGGACGACGCCGAGGATGACCGGGTGACCGGGGCGGATGGCGATACCGTGCACCAGGAGTTGCCCCAACTCCTCCACGATGCTGGCCGTGAAATCTTCGGCCCCGGCGGAAGAGCCTGCGTTCACAATCACGAGGTCATGGTCGGCCAACGCGGTCTCCACCGCGGTGCGGATGCGGGCATAGTTATCGGGAAGCGGCGGGAGGCGCGATGCCTCCGCACCCCACGATGTGACCTGCGCGGCCAGCATGATGGAGTTGTACTCAATGATGTCGCCCGCGCGCAATTCCGTGCCCGGTGCGACCAGTTCCGTGCCGGTTGGCTGGATGGCGAGGCGTGGGCGGCGGCGCACCAGCACCTGCGCGTGGCCGCAACCAGCGATGGCTCCCAAGTCGGCAGGGGCGAGGAGGCGGTTCTCCGGCAGCACCAACTCCGTTGCTACCATGTCCTCGCCCATAGGCCGCACGTGCTGCCAGGGTGCAACCGAGGCGAGGATTTCAATGCTGTCGTCGCGCCCTTGCACCTGTTCAATAGGAATGACGGCGTCGCGGCCCGCCGGGAGTGGGTCGCCGGTATCCACATAGGTCGTCTGCGCGCCGAGGCTGAGGCGGAGGGGCGCGGTTTCCGTCGCGCTATAGGTCTCCGCGGCCTTCACCGCGTAGCCATCCATCGCTGCGGCATGGTAATGGGGCGAGGAGACCTTCGCCCAGACCGGCGCGGCGGTGACGCGACCCATCGCCTCGGCCACAGGCACCCATTCGCCCGGCATGGGGCGCAGGGCGTCGGCCGCGGCCAGTGCCTGCCGGAAGCGGCTCAACGCTTCATCTAGCGCGATGTCGTCCAGATAGACTTTGCGTGCAGGCATAATGCTCATCCTGAGGCTCTCCCTCTCCCCCTTTGTCCCGCACGGCGAATACGCCCGCGAGACTTCCCCCTCCCTCTCCCAATTTGGGGAGAGGGAGGGGGATGGGGGTGGGTGAGGGGTATTCTGTCAGAATAGCCGCACCTCTACCATCTCCCCTTCGCTCAAGCCGTTGCTATCCAACGGAATCTGTACCAGCCCATCGGCCCGCACCAGGGTATAAATCAGGTTGGACTTGCCGAAGACCGGCTCGGCCCAGGTCTCGCTGCCACGCTGCGCCAAGCGCACCGGCACGTAATCCTCGCGCCCCGTCTGCGAGGCAACGTTGCGCGCCAGGAGCGCGGGCGTTTTGCGCTCCGGCGGGGCTTCCGTCCCCAGGAAGAGGGCAATGGCCGGTGCGACGAAGAGTTGGAAGATGACCATCGCCGAAACGGGGTTCCCCGGCAGGCCGAAGACCGGCTTGCCGTCGCACACGGCCAGGATGGTCGGCTTGCCAGGCTTGACCGAGACACCGTGCACCAGGATGCCCGGCGCGCCCAAGCCACCGATAACCTGCGCGGTCATGTCGCGCACGCTGACGGAACTACCGGCGGTGAAAACGACCAGATCGGCCTGCGCGCGGGCCTCGCGTGCGGCGGTCTGCACCGCCTCCAGATGGTCGGGACGAATCTCCCAATGGAGCAGCGGCTCGCCCCCGGCGCGGCGGGCCAGCGCGGCCAGGGTGTAGCTGTTGACATCGCGCACCTGGCCCGGGCCCGGCATCTTCTCCGGCGGCACGACCTCGTCCCCCTGGGAGAGAATAGCAACGCGGGGGCGCCGCGCCACCTCTACTTGGGTCAGGCCCAACGCCAGCAGCCCGCCGATGTCCTGCGGGCGCAGGCGATGGCCCACCGGAAAGAGTGCCTGGCTCGCGCGCACGTCCTCGCCAATCTGGATAACGTTCTCGCCCATCGCTACCGGACGATAGACCTCAATATCCTGCCCATCCATCGTCTGCGTGTGCTCTACCATGACCGCCGCGTCCGCCCCAGGTGGGATCATGCCACCCGTGTGGACGACGACGGCCTGACCTGGGCCCAACTGCACGCTCGCGCTCTGACCCATCGCTACCTCGCCCGCCAGTCTCAGGTAGGCCGGGAGGCTGGCCGACGCACCGTAGGTGTCGGCTGCGCGCACGGCGTAGCCGTCCACCGTCGCGCGCGGGAAGGTGGGGAGGACATGAGGCGCGGACAGAGGCGCAGCCAAGACGCGATCTAACGCGTCCTGGGTCGCGATGTGCTCAGGATCGGCTCGCGGCTGTAAATGCTCTCGCAGCCTGCGCCAGGCCTCAAGCGGCGTGAGAACGGTGAACAGTTCGGTCATGGCTGCGCTTCTAGCTACGGACGATACCGAACACCAGGATTCCGAAAAGGCCGATGACGACCACCGTGATCACGAAAGCGAGAGCGAAGAAAGGCAGAAGAACGGCAAGGGCCGCCTTAGGCCAATCAAAGTCGTTGGCGACAGCCGTAGCCTTCACGTAGATCGCCAAGCCCCAGATGAAAGTAGCGATCTGGATGAGAAAGCCAATACAGGGGATGAACCCCAGGGCATTGAGCGTCATGGGAACGCTATGGAGAGACGTGGTAGAGATCATCTGTCGGATGCCCGCCCTGCCGCCCAGGAGTTTGGCAACGAGGGTCACCCAGATCAGGTAAGAGAGCCAGCCTCCGATCCAGGCGAAGGGATACGAGAGATATTCCCCCACCGCCTGTAAGGTTTTGGCGAGGGGCCGTGGCAGGCTGGTAGGGAGCGCCTCTATCTCAGTCCCGATGTTCAGGCTCGCCTGAAAGTTGCCCAGGAATGGCCCCAGGGCGTCTGCAAAAGGCCCTAGTGCGGTCTCCAGGTTCATCTGTGCTAGATTTCCGTTGACAGGAGAGAAACCCAGCAACAATCTGTTGATGAAGGTAGGGAAGGCGACGATGAGGCTGATGACGGCGATGATGAGGAGGGCGCGGCGGATGCCATCTTTCGCATCGCGCATCCGCTCAAAGGCGGAGGTATCTAGCGTAAGAACGCCTCGCACGGCGACGATGAATTGGTTCATGGTTGCTACCTCCCTGCAATGGCCGGGCCCAGCGTGACGGCAGCAGCGATACCTAGAAGGGCAATGAGAAAGTAAATGATAAGCGTTGGCAGCACGGTGGCGATGAACGCCCGGCCCCAGGGGAGGGTGTGCGCCTCTTTGAGGCCCCGGTAGCGGCAGAGGATCGTCCAGGTGCTGACGACGGCGCCCACCGTCACAAAAGGAAGCACCGTGATGAGGTTCAGGAGTTGCGGCGCGACGGCCAACGCCGTGCAGCCGAGGGTCTGGGCCAAGGTGGCCCGGCCCTTCAAGAAGCGCGCGACAAAGTGCGCGATGACGCCGTACACCAGCCAGGAAAGGATCAGGCTCAAAGGCGTCAGGACAATGTTCGCCAGGGAGATAAGAGGGCTTGGTGCGCCGAAGAGGACGGGGAAGACCCGCCAGCCCTGGTCATACCAACGGCTGAAATCCTGGACGAACCGGCTGCCCATCCCTTCTTCCATCTGAAGATACCAGGGCATCTTGACCAGGTTCTCATAGACGACCTGCTTGATGGCTGCCAGGTCGGGGCTGCTGGCCCAGGCCAGGACATTTCCCACCAGCCCGGCGACGGCGACAGCCAGGCCGACGACGACCACCAGGAAGGCTCCCTCAACGAAGGGATTGGGAGCCTCCTTCAACTCGGTGTAGGGATCCGGCTCCAAGAGCAGGGCCCTTCCCAGGAGGCTCGGCAAGCGACGGAGATCCAGTTTCATGGCTCCTCCTTGGTGCAGCGGTCTTTAGCATATCTCTAAGTCCGTTGGCTCACCTGGCCCTCTTCGGCGGCCAGGATGCGTTGCAGCAATGCCTCCTCCTCGGCCAGGGTGGACACGGTCCCCTCAAGGCGGGCATCGCGCAGCGCGTCTAATAGGCGGCGATACGCAGGCCCTGGCGGAATCCCCATGCGCCGCAGGGCGGTGCCATCCAACAGGGGGCGCACGTGGCGCAGGTGACGTTGGTACTGGCCGATGCGCTGCTGCACCAGCCAGGAATCGGTGGCGGCATAGAAGGCTAACAGCGCGGCATCGGAAGCATCGGCCAGCAGGCGGTAGATGTGGCTGGGCGAGAGGCTGTTGTCGGCCAAAGCCAGCTCACGGGCCCGCAGCATTTGCACTTCTGCCACCACCTTCTGATCTTCTCGCACGATGCGCAGGCGCGCCAGCAACGATGCTACCGCGACCGGATCCAGCCGGTAGGTGAGGAGCGCCAGGTACATGGCCCGCAGGGCAGGCCGCAGACGTAAGCCGTTGGGCCCCGGCCACTCTGGCGCGTGGCGGTCGTTTCCTGCCTCCGCGACGGCCAATGCCTCGCGCAAGGCAGAGAAGCGGCCCCATACCCAACCATTGCCTGTGAGGTTGGGGTGCAGGCGACGGAGAATGCCGAGTTCGTCCAGGCGTGCCAGCGCGCGTTCCGGCTCTCCTTCGGCCAACGTCAGATACAATTCGTGGCGGATACGTTCCCCGCTCACCCGATCCAGCAGATCCAGAGCCTCGGCCACCAATTGCTCGGTCCGTTCTTCCATGCGGAAGTTGAGCCGCGCTTCCAGCCGCGCCGCCCGCAGAATGCGCGTGGGGTCCTCCACGAAACTGAGGCTATGCAAGACGCGAATGAGCCCTTGCTCCAGATCGCGGCGGCCACCATAGAAGTCCAGCAATTCGCCCCAATGGTCGGCGTCTAGCCGGATCGCCAGCGTGTTGATGGTGAAATCGCGCCGGTGCAGGTCTAGCTTGATAGAGCCCTGCTCCACCGTCGGCAGCGCGGTGGGGTGTTCGTAGAACTCGGTGCGCGCGGTCACGAAATCCAGGGCGCGGGGCAAGGAGGTAGCGGGCTTCTGCTCCTCAGGCGAATCCTCAAGTTCTCCGTTGATGATCCACTTGGCGGTGCCGAAGCGCCGATGGCTACGCACGCGGCCACCGTGCTCTGCCGCCAATTTCTTCGCCAGCGCGATGGCATCGCCCTCTACCACCAGATCAATGTCCAGGGTGGGCGTACTCAAAAGGAGATCGCGCACGAAGCCACCGACGGCGTACAGAGGATACCCCATTTCCCCTGCCGCGCTGCTGGCCTGGCGCAAGAGGTCCAGGAGCAGCGTGGGGAGCGCGGCTTCTAGTTTGTGTGCCACGTCCGAAGGACGCTCACGCGCCGCGCCGCTCCACAACTTGATGAGGTCTGTGCGGGTCACGATGCCCAGTATCTCACCATCGTCGCCCACGACCGGAACCTGCCCCCAACCCTGCTCGGTCATGACCGTCTGGAGTTTCGCGACCGGGTCGTGCGGGCGCACAAAGACCTCGCCCTGAGCCATATAGCGGCGAATGGGAGTGCGGTCCAGCCCATGCTGCAAGGCGCGGTCTATCTCGCGGCGGGTGACCGTGCCCACGATACGGCCATTCTCCACCACGGGGAAGCCTTCGTGCCCATAGCGTCGCATACGCGCATAGGCGTCGGCCACCGTCGTGTCGGGCGAGAGCGTCTGCACGCCGTAGGACATGATTTGTGCCACTGTCACGGGGGGCTTGGCGTGCTCTTCCAAAAGTTGCGTCAGCCGCTCCTTCGCCTGAGCCAGTGTTGGCCCACGCAGGAGCGCCGCCGCGGCGCGCGGGTGGCCGCCGCCGCCCAGCGCGCTAGCGATGTCGCCCACGTCAATCGCGTCGGTGCTGCTGCGGGCTACCAGTTGGACACGGTCGCCCAAGTCCACCAGGAGAAAAAGGGCTGCCGGCTCAAACAGGTCACGCAGTTTGTGAGCCAACGTGGATATTTCGTCGCCGTAGTTGGGCGCGTGCGCGCTGCTGATGATAACCGCCTGCCCCGCGAACTCATAAGGCTGGCTGTTGTCCACCAGTTGCTGGTAGAGGACCCTCTGCTCATCGCTGAGGGGATGGTGCAGGTAGTTGTTGACTACCGCCAGGCTTGCCCCCTGCTCCAACAGCCAGGCAGCGCAACGCACGTCGCGCGGCGTTGTCATGGAGTAACCGAGGCTGCCGGTATCCTCGTAGATGCCCAGGAGGAGGAGCGTTGTCTCAATAGGGCTGAGGGCGACGTGCTGGTTGCAGATTTGCTCTACCAAGAGCGTCGTCGTCGCGCCGGTCGGCTCGCCCCAATAACTCCATCCGGTTTCTAAGGGTCGCACCAAAGGATGGTGGTCTATGATCTGCACGGGCACGTCGGCGGGGATGCGCCGCGGCGGGGCGAACGTCTGCGTATCTACCACGATGACGCGATCTACCCGCTGGCGCGGCAGGTCGGCGGGCGCGACGAAAGGGAATTCGTCCCGATAAAGGGCCAGGAATTCCTGTAAGTTGCGGTTCATCTGGCGCGGCAAAACGGCCACTGCGCCGGGATGTAACTTGGCGGCAGCCAGGAGCGAAGCCAGCGCGTCAAAGTCCGCGTGCTCGTGGGTGACGATAATATCCATACTTCAGGCAAGATTATAACAGTAAAACAGCGGCTTGACAACGCGTGACGGGCTTGGGCATCGCATCACACCATTGCCAAACGGCTCCGATTCGGCTATAATCTGCCTACGATTATGAGCCTGGATAGCCTGTTGCAGGTATTGCCGCCCTCTTATACCCCTGCCGACCTTGATCTGATTCGTCGCGCCTACGACGTGGCATTGGTCGCCCACAACGGCCAGTCGCGGGCCTCGGGCGAATCGTACATCGTCCATCCCCTGGCGGTGGCCGGAATCCTGGCAGAGTTGCGCCTTGATCCGGCCACCATCGCGGCTGCCCTGTTGCACGATGTGGTGGAAGACACAACCCATACCGTAGAGACGCTGCGGGAACAGTTCGGTGACGAGATCACCGAACTGGTGGACGGCGTGACCAAATTGGAGCACATTGACCAACTGAGCCGCGGGCGTGGCAACCTTCCCGATGAAAAAGCGGAGAGCCTGCGCAAGATGTTCCTGGCGATGGTGGACGATGTGCGCGTCGTGTTGATTAAACTGGCGGACCGTCTGCACAACATGCGCACCCTGGGCGCGCTTCCCGAACACAAACGCAAGCGCATCGCCCGCGAGACGCTGGAGATCTTCGCGCCGCTGGCAAACCGCCTCGGCATCTGGCAAATCAAGTGGGAGTTGGAAGACCTCTCCTTTCGCTATCTGGAGCCTGGAACCTACAAAGAACTGGCAGCCAGGCTAGACCAAAGACGGACGGATCGCAGCGCGTTCATCGTAGAGGTGATTGAACGGCTGCAAACTGAACTCAAGGCTAACGATATACCGTTCATAGAAGTATCCGGTCGTCCCAAGCACATCTATAGCATCTGGCGCAAGATGCGGCGCAAGGAGGTGGAGTTTGATCAGCTGTACGACATCCACGGCGTCCGCATCATCGTTCCCGAAGTAAAGGACTGCTACGCCGCGCTGGGTGTGGTGCACACCCTCTGGAGGCCGATCCCCGGTGAGTTTGACGACTACATTGCGACGCCCAAGGATAACATGTATCGTTCCCTCCACACCGCGGTTGTCGGCCCGCATGGCCGCCCGTTGGAAGTGCAAATTCGCACGCCAGAGATGCACCGCACCGCCGAACTCGGCATCGCGGCCCACTGGCGCTACAAAGAGCAGATGACCAAGCGGGATGTGGATTTTGAGAATAAGATTGCCTGGCTCCGGCAGATCATGGATTGGCGGCAGGAGGTGACAGACGCGCGGGAGTTTGTAGATTCGTTGAAGACCGACGTCTTTCAGGATCGCGTCTATGCCTTCACCCCCAAGGGGGACGTCATTGACCTGCCCGCCGGCTCAACCCCGATTGACTTTGCCTACTACGTGCATACCGAGGTCGGCCACCATTGCCGGGGCGCGCGGGTCAATGGCAGACTGGTAGCCCTGGATCATCGCTTGCAAAATGGCGACCAGGTGGAGATCATCGCGGCCAAACGGGGCGGCCCCAGCCGCGACTGGCTCAACCCCAATCTTGGCTACGTGGCGACCTCGCGCGCGCGGGGAAAGATACGCGAGTGGTTCCGCAAGCAGGATCGCGAGGTGAACATTGTCCAGGGACGGGAGATCCTGGAACGAGAGTTAAAACGTCTCAGCATTGATAAGGTCAGTTACGACGACGTTTCTCGCCTCTTCGGTTACGAAAAAACCGATGATTTTCTCGCGGCTATCGGCTACGGCGATCTGAATACCCAACAGATCGCCAGTAAAGTGCTGGATATGCAGCGGAAAGAGGGAGAGGGCCCCCCGCTGCCGGAGGCCGAAAAGGGGCCGCTGCCCTTGACGGTGGACGGGCTCAAGGTGCGCGGCGTGGGAAGCCTTCTGACCAGCGTGGCGCGCTGCTGCAACCCTCTTCCTGGTGATGACATCATCGGCTACGTCACCCGCGGGCGCGGGGTCACCATTCACCGGCAGGATTGCCCCAATATCCTGCGCAAGAAGGACAAGGAGCGACTGATTGAGGTGGACTGGGGCGCTGCTGCCCAACAAACCTATCCGGTGACGATCCACGTGGAGGCGTATGATCGCACGGGGCTGCTGCGAGATATCGCCAACCTGGTGGCAGACGAGAAGATCAACCTGCGAGACGCGGCGGCGGTCACCGGCGTCAACGACAATATGGCAATCATCACGGCCACGTTGGAGATCGCGGGGATCGCGCAATTGAGCCGCCTTCTGACGAAGATAGAGCGGCTGCCAAACGTCGTTGAGGCACGCCGGCGCGTCGGATAGACGTGAGAGCAAGACAAGTCAGTCGGATTGATAAAGCCTATAGCGAGCCTTGTATAGATTTGCGATCATCTGCTCGGCATCCAGGTCTTGCCAAACACCGACCAGGGAGAGAAGTTTCTTCTTGGCGCGTTTGCTTTTTGGCTCAGCGACCATACGAATGTAGTCTTCCAAATTCACGATCACAGCCAAAGGCTCCCCTTCTCGTTCTATGACCCGAGGCTTACCGTCCGTGTGGACAGCCTCCAGAATCGTCAGAAGATTTGTATTCGGCCTTAAGGGTATCCGCGTAGGCTTTTTCGTCATAGTTGCATCACCTCTCTTCACCATTGTTATCATATCACATTATGTCACGCCTTCCGACCTTCTATCCTTGCACTGCCAGCGTAGGTATCTTGGCAGGCGTCAGACGGCGTTCTATTCTCGCCTCGCTCTTGCGCTGGTTCAGCCAATCATCAAAGGCCTGGCTCCTGCGCGACGACAGCGTAGATTCATCCAGCGGATGGTTCGCGTCCTTCTCCAGAACTTGAATGATGTGGTAGCCAAAGTCGGTCTTCACCGGCTCGCTGTACTGGTTCACCGCCAGGCTGAAGGCTGCCGTCTCAAACTCGGTCACCATCTGCCCGCGTCCGAACCAGCCCAGATCCCCTCCCTCGTCCTTGTTGCTGGGATCGTCCGAATATTCAGCGGCGAGTTTTGTGAAGTCTTCCCCGGCTTTCAGACGGGCC
>JADYZS010000464.1 GCA_020853075.1 Anaerolineae bacterium
ACCGTCACGCTCTTCGCCAGGTTGCGCGGCTGGTCCACGTCGCAGCCGCGGCGCACCGCCAGATGGTAGGCCAGGAGTTGCATCGGCACCACCGCGACCACCGGCTCCAACAGCGGCGGCACAGGCGGGATGTAGATGACGTGATCTGCTTTGCGCGCGATCTCCTCGTCGCCCTCCGTCGCCACGGCGATAACGATGCCCCCCCTCGCCTTCACCTGCTCCACCTGGCTCACCATTTTATCATAGACGCTGTCGCGCAGACAGATGGCGACCACAGGCATCCGTTCGTCTATCAGCGCGATGGGGCCGTGCTTCATCTCGCCCGCGGGGTAGCCCTCGGCGTGGATGTAACTGATTTCCTTTAACTTGAGCGCGCCTTCCAGGGCGATGGGATAGTTGATGACCCGGCCCAGGTACAGGAAATGCTCCGCGTGCTGAAAGTGCGAGGCGAGGTGCTCGTAGAGATCGGTCTTTCCCAGGACGCGGCCCACTAGGTCGGGCAGACGCGCCAGGTCGTCCAGGAGCGCACGCCGTCGCTCACCGTTCAGGACGCCGCGCGCGCTCCCCAGATAGAGGGCCAGAAGATACTGGTCCACCAGCATCCCCGTGAAGGCTTTGGTGGAGGCGACGCCGATTTCCGGTCCCGCCTGGATCATGATGTAGCCATCGGCCAGCCGTTGCGCCTGGCTGCCGAAGACGTTGACTACAGAGACCAGGCGCGCGCCCTTGCTGCGCGCCTCCTCCATCGCGGCCAGCGTGTCGGCGGTCTCGCCCGATTGGGTGACGGCGATGACGAGGGTGCGGTCGTTCAGCAGCGGGTCACGGTAGCGAAACTCGGAGCCGTAATCTACCTCGGTGGGGATGCGGGCCAACCCTTCCACCAGGAACTTGCCCACGAGCCCGGCATAAGCCGCCGTGCCACAAGCGACGATGACCACGCGTTCCAGGCGGCGCACGATTTCCGCCGGCAGGTTAAGTTCCGGCAGGACGACTTCTTCGGCATTGCTGGCGAGGTTCACCCGCCCCCGGATAGTATCGGTCAGTGAGCGAGCCTGTTCGTGGATCTCCTTCTGCATGAAGTGCTTGAACGCGCCCTTCTCTGCCGAGATGGGGTCCCAGGGGATTGGGTGCACCGCCAGACGCGTCTCGCGCCCGTTGTCCAGACTATAGGCCCGCGCGCCGCTCCTGGTGATGACGGCTATTTGGCGATTCTCCAGAAAGACCATCTGGCGAGTATGTTCCAGGATGGCGGGCATGTCCGAGGCGATGAAGGTTTCGCCATTGCCCAGGCCAAGCGTAACGCCGCCCGCGTTGCCCAGGCGCGCAGCGACCAATTTATCGGGTTCTCTGCTGGACATGACAACGACGGCGTGCGCGCCCTGGATACGCAGCAAAGCCCGGCGTACGGCCTCGGTCAGATTGCAGCCGTCGGTCAGGCCCTGTTCAACCAGATGGACGATGACCTCGGTATCCGTTTCGGAGCCGAACTCGTGACCCTGCCCCACCAGTTCGTGGCGCAAAGCGAGGAAATTCTCAACGATGCCATTGTGGATGACGACGACACTGCCGGTGCAATCCACGTGAGGATGCGCGTTGTGGCGCGCCGGCTTGCCGTGGGTGGCCCAGCGGGTGTGGCCGATGCCGATGTGCCCTTCGGCGGGCTCTTGGGCCAACACCCGTTCCAGGTTAGCCAATTTGCCCACGTCTCGCCGGATCTCAACGTGGCCGTTCTCCGCGATCACTGCGATGCCCGCAGAATCGTAGCCGCGATACTCCAGGCGACGCAGCCCATCCATGACGATGGCGGTCGCCGTTCGCGGGCCGATGTAGCCTACAATACCGCACATGGTTCCCCTCCTGAGGATAGGCAAACGGCAGCCAGGGCAAGACGGCGGACTGCCATCTGCCCTTGTTCTCTCTGCCCTCTGCCGGACTCTGCCACCGCCCGCCGCTTTGTCCCTCCTGTCACCAGGAAGGCGTTGTCGGCGGGCTTTGCGCGCCGGGAGGCGCTCTGAGGGGAAGGGCGGGGCCGTGGCGGGCCCCCGAGGCATCCGCTGGACATTCGATTTTCCCCCGGCGTTCCGGGGTGAGCCCCGCCTCGCGGCGGGGAACCTCGTTCCTCGTCAACCCTGCAAAAAACCGTAAGCAGGGCCCATGCGCTAACTTCCCCCAAGCACGAACAATGTGTCTTTGGTATCACTCCTTTCCATAACTCTCGTGGGCCGGATTATAGCACAGGGCATAGTTCCGTACAAGTCTGGCGGAATCATTGCCCTGGCTTTGCCTCCTCTCCCCCTCTATTGTATAATCAAACCGTGTTTGAATTGATTTTTCTGGGAACTTCTGCCTCTGCCCCCTCCGTGCGTCGCGGCCTCTCGGCCGCGGTCGTTCTGCACAACGAGTATCGCTTCCTCATAGATTGCGGAGAGGGAACGCAGCGACAACTCCTGCAGAGCGGCCTGGGCTTTCGCCGCCTGGATCGTATCCTTTTGACTCACGGCCACCTGGATCACATCCTCGGTCTGGGTGGGCTCGCTTCCACCTTTGCCCGCTGGGAGATGATCCCGCGCATGGACATCTACGGCGGGCGCAGCGCGTTGGAGCGGGTAGATGGCCTCTTTCGCGTCGTCTTCGGTGCGGGGAGGTTGCCGTTACAGGTAGTCTATCAGGAGATACAGCCCGGCGTCATCATGGAGGACGACTCCTTTAAACTGTGCGCCTTCCCGGTGAGCCATCGCGGGCGTGATTGCTACGGCTTCACCTTTGCAGAGAAGGCACGGCGTCCTTTCCTGGCAGAACGGGCCGAGGCGTTGGGAATCCCCGCGGGGCCTGTGCGCAAGCGGTTGGTGAACGGGGAAACCATAGTGCTGGAAGATGGCCGGAATGTCGGCCCGGAGGACGTGCTGGGTGACCTGGTGGAAGGCGCAAAACTGGTCTTCGTGGGCGATGCCGGGCGCATTGACGACCTGGTGGAACCGGCGCGTGGGGCCGACGCGTTGGTGATAGAGGCGACTTATTTGGAGGAGGAGGCCGAGCTGGCCCAGGCGTACAGCCACCTCACCGCGGCGCAGGCGGCGGCGTTGGCGCGCGCCGCGCAGGTGCGCCGTCTCATCCTCACCCACATCTCCCGCCGCTACAGTGCCAAGCAGGTGCTGGCCGAGGCCCGCCCCATCTTCCCCGATACGGTGGTGGCTGAGGATTTTGACCAGTTCAAAATTGCGCGCAGCAAGTAGTACACTTCCGTTCTACTTGGTCAGCCAATGCCACCCGCGGCGCACGTACCAAATCCAGGCACTCAACCCGGCTGCAACCGCCGAGGTCGCCTGCACCACCTCGCGCAGCGCGAAACTGCCAGGCTCCAACGCCGCTTCCATTGCGAGGCCGATAAAGAACCCCAGGAAAGCCCCCACAGGCGCGGCCACAAAGGCCAGCATCACACCCAACGCCTTGTCTTCCCACCCCAACTCGGCTTCGCCGCCTCGCTCGTCTGTTTCCCACTGAATCTCTCGCGCCGGCCCCTGGGGGATGCGATAAGGGATGCTGAT
>JADYZS010000465.1 GCA_020853075.1 Anaerolineae bacterium
CAGCCTCTTACGTTCTCCTAGGGACGGAAGGGAGCATGGCACAAACCTTCGGCTCCACGTGCCACGGCGCAGGTCGGGCGATGAGCCGGGCCGCCGCGAAAAAGCAAGTACGGGGCGAACAACTGCGCCGAGATCTAGAAGCAGAGGGCATTGAGGTGCGGGCGGGGAGCATGGCCGGATTGGCCGAGGAAGCGCCCGTCGACTACAAAGATGTCTTGCGCGTGGTGGACGTCGTGCACGCGGCCGGCATTGCTCGCAAAGTAGCGAGATTGCGTCCCCTCGCCGTTGTGAAAGGATAATGAGCAATTCCCATGTGGAACATCCCCGAAATCACGCCACAGGAGTTGGCTAAACGACAACAGAAGGGCAAAGGCCCGTATCTGCTTGACGTGCGGGAACCTGAGGAGTGGGCCATCGTCCATATAGATGGGGCGGTGCTCGCGCCCATCACCGTCCTGGCTGAGCAGGGGGTGTCTGCACTCCCGCAAGACCTACAACCTGAGACCGAAGTCGTCGTTTATTGCCACCACGGGACCCGCAGCGGTCAAGTCACGGCCTGGCTTCGTCGCAATGGCTACGCCAACGCGAAAAACCTGAGCGGCGGTATTGATGAGTATGCCCTCGTGGTAGAGCCGCCGTTAGCACGTTACTGATGATATTCTAGCAAGGGAGGATGATACAGTGCGCGTTGCCTTAATCAATCCACGGTTCCGGCTCCCTATTGATACCCGTACTACCCCCCATCTCGGTCTGGCCTATCTGGGCGCGATCTCACAACGCCGGGGCGACGAGGTGCGCATCTTTGACATGGACGTGGAAGATCAGCCACTGGGCGATTTCCTCAAGGAGTTTAGCCCGCAACTGGTAGGCATCACGGCCAACACACCCCAGGTCAAGCAGGCCTGGCGCACCGCCGCGGCGATTAAACAATGGAAGGATATTCCCATCGTCTTGGGCGGGCCCCACGTCAGCGTCGCGGCAGAGAACCTGGATTTTGAATCGTGCGAGCGCCCTGACGTGGACATGGTCGTGCGCGGCGAAGGTGAAGAGGGTTGGATTGAGGTCAGCGACATTCTTGATCGTTGTTACCAGGCTAAGCCAGACCTGACCGCGCGCGAACTGATGGACCCGCGGGCGGGCCTATGGGACAAGATTCTCGGCATCGCATACAAGACGAGCGACCGGCAGTTGCACCGTACCCTGGACCGGCCGGCCATCGCCGATTTAGACAGCCTCCCCTGGCCCGCGTACGATCTCTTCAAGATGGAGCGGTACACCAATCTGCAGCCGGCAACGGACGCGGTGGATGGTTCGCGCAGTTTCAGCATCCTGACTTCGCGCGGCTGTCCCTATCGTTGCACCTTCTGCTCTCAATCTATCATGCCGATCAAGTGGCGCGCCCGTACGCCGCAGAACGTGATCGCCGAGTGGCGACATCTGGTGGAAGACCTGGGAGCGCAGGAGATCGGCGTTCTGGACGATTCGGCGAATATCCGCATGCAGCGGCTGCAAGACTTGGCCGATGGCCTCATTGAGAACAAACTGAACCATGTGCCCTGGATCTTCGTCAACGGTATTCGCGCCAATCTGGCAACCAAGGAACTGATGACGAAACTCAAGCAGGCTGGCCTGAAGCGCACGGCCTTTGGCGTGGAGACGGGTGACGAGGAGATCCTCGCCAGCATAGACAAGCGGGTTGACCACGATACCATTCGCCAGGCATTCAAGGTCTGCAAGTCGGCTGGTCTGGAGACCATCGGTTTCTTTATCATCGGCTTGCCGGGCGAGACGCGAGAGACCATGCAGCGCACGATTGACTTCGCCTGTGAATTGGACCCGCTCATCGCCAACTTCTCCATGATGACGCCGTACCCGGGCACGAAGGTCTATGAGATCGTCAAGCGCCAGGGTAGCATGTTAGTTCACGATTGGGAAGACTACGTCTTCTTTGACGGCAAGGCTCGCTACGAGATGGGCGAGATGACCGCGGAACTGGTGGAGACGATGTGGAAGAAGGCCTATCGCCAGTTCTACCTGCGCCCGCACCGGGTTCTCAAGACCATAACCCGCAAGGATTTTTGGATCAACTACCGGCGCACCTTCCGCGTGGCCTGGCGCACCATCTTCCCGCGCAAGGAAAAGACGGAACTCAAGCGGGCAATAGAGGCGGCGGTGTAGGGGGAAAGGCCCTCGCCCTCCCCCGCCCCTCCTCTCCCAATTTTGGGAGAGGGAGGGGCCAGGGGTAGGTGAGGGCTGGGGCTCCTTCTTCGTCTCTAACAAGTATAGCACGAATTATGAACAAACTTATATCTTCGTCTCGCCCTCTGTTCATCTAATTTTCATCTAGTTGTGCCATAGTAGGCGGTAGGGCCTCTGTCGGTGAGGCAGAACGTATTTGCTAAATGAGGCATCAGGAACGTGGAGGAGTGTCTTCAATGAGGATATCGCTTATCGGGCCGAAGTGGAATGAGTTGGTGAACAGTTACCCGCCGCTGGGATTGGGTTACCTGGCGGCGGTGGCAGAGCAAGAGGGTCACGAAGTTCGCATCCATGATATGGGCTTGCGTCCCACGACACCTGTCGCCGAGGATATGAAGGCTGTGCTGGATTTCAAACCGGATCTGGTGGCCTTCACCTCCATGACGACCTCTTACCTCTCCGTTGAGGAGGCGGCAACCATCGTCAAAGGGTCGCTGGGCGTGCCGACGGTCATCGGCGGGCCGCACGCGACCTCTCTGCCCGACCAGACGATCGCCGACCCGCGCCTGGACTTCCTCATCTACGGCGAAGGTGAGGAGACGTGGCGCGAACTATTACAGGCGATGGTTGCGCAGGATGACCGCTACGAGCGCATCCCTGGTTTGTGGTTCAAGCGCGACGGCCAGGTTGTCCAAAACGCCGAGCGTCCCTTGATACCCAACCTGGACAGTCTTCCCTTCCCCGCACGGCATCTCTACGAACTGGACAAGTATCCTCTCTACGCGCCCGACGGTTCGCCGATGCTGACGGCGCTCACAAGCCG
>JADYZS010000466.1 GCA_020853075.1 Anaerolineae bacterium
CTCGGTATAGTGAGCCTGGGGAGACCAGGTGACGTAGCCACGGCGCGCCAGCCTGTCGGCGAAAGCGGCGTAGATGCCCTCGCTGTGGGCGTCCTCCGGGCTCCCTTGCCACCCGTGCTGGCAGTGGATGGCCGCCCGTCGCTCGCCCGGCTTGAGGTCTTCTGGGATAGCCAACAACCCCCGCAGGAACGTCCCTTCATACACCGGGAGGAGCACTTCATAGACGGCAATCTCTTTGTCGCGGCGCTTGAGCCGTGCCTGGGGATGCGGCGGCGCGTCTGGCGGCGGGTAGCGGCCCACGATGTCCCACAAGGCCGCGCGCTGCTCCTCCTGCCAGTCAGAGAACTTCGCCAGGTCTTGCCCGCCCAACGGCCCCCGCTGTGACGCCGCCGCGATGAGCCGGTAATACTCCTTTTCCAGGGCCGCGAAGCGCTCGTCCTGCAGGCGCGTCAGGCGGCCCGTGACGCCGCGCGGTGCCAACGGCTCCAGAGAGGGCGCCCCCGCCAGCCTGAGATTTTCGGCCAGAAGCCTCTCCGCCGCGTCGGCCTCAAACTCCGTCTCTGCCCAGGTGATGGCCCTGGCCGTGGGCAGGTCCGGTTTCGCCTCGTAGGGCGCTTGCATCAAGATGGCGTTGCGGGGGGCGATCTCGTCGGCCAGATGCGGAGCGAACGCGCGCGGCCACAGGCCGGGAGCCAGCTGATCCCATTCCGCACCCTCGGCCAATGGGTCAAAGGTGGGACGCCAGCGGGCTACCACCAGCCGGAAACGCTCGTCTCGCACCGCGGCCAGGAGCGCCAGAAGCCCGCTATCGCCCAGGCCCACCACGGCCACGCGTGTGGCATCCACCGGCCAGCGGGCGGCCAGGTCTGCGGCGACGACAGAGATACTGTGCACGTCGGCCCCCGGCAGCGTCTGCCCGACCTGCGTCGCCAGTCGCCACAGCCATTCGCGGCGGGATATGGGCTCTGTGCGGCCACTCCCCCACGGCGCGCCTACCTGGCGGTGCAGGAGGCGCGGCACGAGGGGGACGAGCACAACGGCGGCCCCCCGCGCTCGCAAGTGGGCCGCCAGGCGCACGGCTTCAGTATCCGCTGCCATGCCGATGTCCGGCACGAGGACGACCAGCGGGAAGGGGCCGGGGCCGGCGGGGCGCATCTCCACGCCGCGCGCGGTAGTAACCGTGGCTCCTGCCGTCGCATCCAGGAAGGCGCGCAGGTGGTCGTGGGCCGCCCTGGCGTCCGTATCTCGCTCTACTTCTTTCCGGCGCGCTGCCAGGAGCCCGTCCAGGTAACTCTCCATCGCCCGCAACTGCGCGGTGATGAGTTCCGGTTGGTTGCCTGTGGCCGTCCAGGTTTCCCAAGCCAGGCGCGAGGGCCAGTTTTCCATAAAGGGGTTCCTCCTTCGGTGCCGCCAGGGTCAGATATACCATAAGGGGGCAGGTGCGTCAATTCCTCGCGAACGCCCCTATTTGTAAGCCGGGCGGCGCCAGAGTATAATCATCGGCAGATGCGGAAGCGCATGCGGGTATCTGAGGTTGCTATAAGGGAGTGTGAGCGAAGTGGCAGAGCGCAAGAAGGTCACGGTTTTGGAAGTGCAGGCCAAGAAAGAGCGCGGCGAGCCGATCACCGCGCTTACCGCCTACGATTATCCCACGGCCCTTCTGGTGGATCAGGCCGAACTGGACATCATCCTGGTGGGCGATTCTCTCGGCATGGTCGTGCTGGGCTACGAGACGACGCTCCCCGTTACAATGGAGGAGATGTTGCACCACTGCAAGGCGGTGCGCCGCGGCGCGCGCTACGCCCTCCTGGTAGGCGACATGCCGTTCATGTCGTACCAGGCCAGCGTCGCCGAGGCGGTGCACAACGCGGGCCGCTTCTTGAAAGAGGCGGGGATGGACGTGGTGAAGTTGGAAGGGGGTGTGGCCGTCGCGCCGGCAGTGGCGGCCATCGTCGCCGCGGGGATGCCAGTGATGGGGCACATCGGCCTGATGCCGCAATCGGTCGCCAAGATGGGCGGTTACAAGGTGCAGGGCACAACCGCGGCCTCGGCGCGCCGGTTGCTGGCCGACGCCCTGGCGTTGGAGGAGGCAGGCTGCTTCTCCATCGTTCTGGAAGGGATTCCCGGTCGCGTGGCGGCGGTGATCTCCCGCCGCCTGCGCATCCCCACCATCGGCATCGGCGGGGGCGCGGGCTGCGATGGGCAGGTTCTCGTCCTCCACGACGTCCTGGGCCTCTTTGACCGTTTCACGCCGCGCTTCGTCAAGCGCTATGCCAACCTGGCCGCGACCATCCGCCAGGCAGCCGAGGCCTATCGCGATGATGTGCGGGCGCGGCGCTTCCCTGCCGCCGAGCACGCTTTCAACATCTCCGAGGCCGAGTTCGCGGCTTTTGCCCAACTTGAGGCCCCCATCCCGCACGGCGAGTCCCCTCCGCCGGGGATGATATACGCCCGCGGGACTTCCCCGGCTCTCCCCCGTGAAACGGGGGAGGGTGACCCGCAAGATTGAGCGAGGGCCTGACTTATCATGCGCATCGCCGTCGTTGGCGCGGGCGCGCTGGGCTCCCTCTTCGCCGCGCGGCTGGCGTCCGTTGCTTCGGTGATTATGTTAAGCCGATGGGCCGAGGCCATCGCCGAGATCAAGGCGCAGGGCCTGCGCCTGGTGGATGCCGAGGGTGAGCGCGCCCATCTTGTGCCCATTTCTTCTGACTCTTCTGCCGCTGCGCCCGCCGACCTGGCCCTGGTGCTGGTCAAGTCGTACGATACGGCCCACGCGGCAGAATGGGCCGCTACCGCCCTCGCGCCCACCGGCCTGGCGCTGACGCTGCAAAACGGCCTGGGCAATGCCGAGATCTTGGCGGCCATGGTGGGCCTACACCGCACGGTGCAGGGCGTCACCTCTGAAGGGGCGACGCTCCTGGGCCCCGGCCGCGTGCGCCATGCGGGGAGCGGCGTGACCTCTGTGGGCACAAAACCTGATCTGACGGCTCGCCTGGAAGAGATCGCCGCCCTGTTCCGGCAGGCGGGCTTCGCGACCGATCTCTCCGACCGGGTAGATTCCCTGGTCTGGGGCAAACTGGTGATCAGCGCGGGGATCAACCCGCTGACCGCGCTCCTGGATGTGCCCAACAGCGCGCTGGTGGAAGATGACGCGGCCCGCGCCGCGCTCCGTCTGGCGGTGGATGAAGCGGCGGCCATCGCCGGAAAGGTGGGCATCCCCCTCCCATACCCCGACGCGGGGACGCGGGCCGAGGAAGTCTGCCGCGCGACGGCGGCCAATCTCTCCTCCATGCTGCAAGACGTGCGCCGGGGGAGCCGCACAGAGATTGACGCGATCAACGGCGCGCTGGTGAGCGCGGCGGCAGCGGCGGGGCTGGCCGCGCCAGTGAACCGGCTCCTGTGGCATCTGGTGCGGGCGCGGGAGGGGAGACTACGGGCGTAGGTATCTAAGAAGGTACAGCCGCATCCCCCCTCATCCCGTATGGCGAGTATCCCACAAGGGGACGGAGTACCTGCGCCCACGGGACTTCCCCAGCCCTCCCAGCGGGGAGAGGGTTCTGGCCGACTCCCCTCTCCCACGTACTCGTGCGTTCTTCCCAACGCCTTGCGGGAGAGGGGCCGGGGGTGAGGGGGAACCTTACTCTATTACAGCCGGTTGCTCGGAGTAGATATAGTGTCCAAAAACATTCCACCCATCATCGCCATCCTCCTCCTATGGACAATTCTCGCCTTCTCAGGTGTGTTCGCGCAGGCTACCACTGGCCTGCCGGGCGGGCCGCAGGCGACCCCGCAGTTCTACGCCTTGCACAACATGTCGGCCAAGAACATCGCCATCGCCCGCAACACGCAGGACAACACCCTCCTCGCCGTCTATGACCAGAACCTGACCCCCGACTACGGCGTTGATGCCGACAACAAGGTCTATGCCCAACTCCTGAACCCCGACGGCAGCCCCAACGGCCTCCCCCACTTCATCTCCGACCTCTCGCCCGAGGGGATTTTTGTGGATAGCGAGACACCGAACGTCCACTACAACGCGGCGCGCCACGAGTTCGTCATTTTCATCAGCGAGATGTCGCGGGAGATGCCGCGCCCCGTAGTCCAGGATTCCGAACTCTATCGCCAGTATTGCTACGACATCGTGGCCGTGCGGGTGAGCGTCACCGGCGAGCGGGTGGGCTCCCAACTGGTCGTCTCCAACGCGACCGATTGCCAGTGGCAGCCAGTGGCGGCCTATGACCCTGAGCGCGACCGCTACCTCGTCAACTGGCACGACTTCAGAAACAGCCCCGACTATCCCCTCCGCCCGCCGACGGATGTGCCCAAGAAGGGGAAAGACATCTATGCCCGCTTCGTCGGCTACAACGCCGCGGGCGAGTTGGCGAATCAGAGCGACGAGTTCCTGCTGTCGTACGACGGCAACGACCCCACCGACCCGGCCATCGCCTACCAGGACGTGCAAGGGATGACCTATAACCCCGACCGCAAGGAGTTCGTCGCCCTGTGGTCCGACGAGCGCGACGTCCCCGACCAGACCATCGCCCGCGAGTGCCCCTACCGCTTCTGGGAGCGCATGAAGAAGTTCCAGATCTACGGCCAGATCATCCGGGCGGATGGCACGCTGGCCGGCCCCAACTTCGCCCTCTTCCGGAAAATTACCGGCGTGGGCGGCGGGCGGCACGAAAAGCCCAACCTCACCTACAACCCCTTCAGCCAACGCTACCTGGCCCTCTTCTTGCAGCAGAACCTCCCCCCCTACCCGCCCTGCCAGAACGATGTCGCGCGCGGTGGGTCGGACTATTTGCAGGCGTTTGACGTGGCTGCCTCCGGCGTCACGATCTATACCCTGACCGGCTGGACGGCCAAAGTGACCGACCGGGATGGCCGCCCGGCATCCATCCTGCACTCGGTGCCCGTTTCGGGTTTTTATCCTTATGGTGACGTGGGGTGCAAAACGGGGTGGGACGGGGCCTGCCTGGTCGTCTGGATGGAGGGAACCGGCGCCCGCAAACTGGTGGCCGCCTATACCGATAGCCGGGGGAACCGCAAGGGACAGCCCTTTAACCTCTTCACCGCGGGCGATGCGAAGGTGCCGAAGATTGTGACGGGGTATGCCAACGGGGTGGAGCACTTCGTGGTTGCGTTTGTCAACCGGGGCCAGGCGTACAGCGGACGGGTGAGCGCGCCGCCGGTAACCGAGCC
>JADYZS010000467.1 GCA_020853075.1 Anaerolineae bacterium
AGGATGTCGGCGGCCTGCAGGACGGGATAGCCCAGGAGTCCGAAGGGCATCTCCTCTATGTTGGCCGCGCGCGCCATGTCCTTCAGGCTCGGCAGGCGGCTGAGGCGCGGCACCGTCACCAGCATCTCAAAGAAGAGGTTGAGTTCGTAGGTCTCGTGCACCGCCGATTGGAGGTAGATGGTGCTCCGCTGCGGGTCAATGCCGCAGGCCAGGTAGTCCAAGACCATCTCGCGCGCGTTGGTGGCGATCTCCTCAATGGCCTCCTTCTGCGGCTTGGTGGTCAGCATGTGGAGGTCGGCGATGATGAAGAAGCATTGGTATTCCTCTTGCAGGCGCACGCGGTTGGCGATGCTCCCTACGTAGTGGCCCAGGTGCAGTTTGCCCGTGGGCCGGTCGCCGGTGAGGATGCGTTTGTGGTTCATAGAAGTCATCTCCTCAAGAGGTAAAGCCTATAAGGTGCCGGGTTCGTCGCCAGGTTCGCCCCTCACCCCAGCCCTCTCCCCAAAGGGGAGAGGGCTGGGGTGAGGGGTGGCCTCTCTCTGCCAGTAAATCGCTATGCGTTTTCCAACCCCTTCTCGGCCTGCTCCACGGCCACCGCCAGGGCGCGGGCTTTGTTCAGCGTCTCCTCGTACTCGCGGGCCGGGTCGGAGTCGGCCACGATGCCCGCGCCCGCTTGCAGGTAGCAGGCATCGCCCTTCATGACGATGGTGCGAATGGTGATGCAGGTATCCATCGTGCCACCATAGCCGAAGTAGCCCACCGCGCCGCCGTAGGGGCCGCGCCGCGTCCCTTCCAGTTCTTCAATGATCTCCATCGCCCGCACCTTCGGCGCGCCGGAGAGGGTGCCGGCGGGGAAGGTCGCCCGCAGGAGATCAAAAGCGGTAAGGCCGGGCCGCAGTTGCCCCTGCACGCGCGAGACCAGGTGCATCACGTGGGAGTAATGCTCGGTGACCATCAGTTCGGGCACGGAGACTGAGCCGTATTGGCAGACGCGGCCCAGGTCGTTGCGGCCCAGGTCCACCAGCATCACGTGCTCGGCCCGCTCCTTGGGGTCTGACCGCAGTTCCGCGGCCAGGGCGGCATCTTCCTCCGGCGTTGCGCCGCGCTTGCGCGTCCCAGCGATGGGCCGCAACTCGGCGCGCCCGTTCTCCTCCAGCCGCACCAGCATCTCCGGCGAAGAGCCGACGACCCGCACGTCGCCAGGGAGTTCCAGGTAGTACATATAAGGTGATGGATTCAACATGCGCAGGGCGCGGTAGATGGTGAAGGAGTCCGCGCGCGTCCGACGCCGGAGCCGTTGGCTCAACACCACCTGGAAGATGTCGCCCGCGGCGATGTACTCCTTGGCCCGGCACACAGCGGCTTCATATCCGGCCTGGGTGAAGTTGGATTCCCAGCCGTTGCCGTCGCTCGTCACTGCCGGAGCGGGGGGAACCAGCGGGTTGCGGATGCGGGCCACCAGCGCGTCCACTCTGGATACCGCCTCGGCATAGGCTGAGGTCAGGTCACCCTCCAACCGCGCATTGGTCATCACCAGGAGGCGGTGGCGCACGTGGTCAAAGATCACCAGTTGGTCGGCGAAAAGAAAGATGGCGTCGGGTATGGCGGCCAGGTCGTGGGGGGCCGTCGCAGGAAGCCTCTCCATGAAGCGTACCAGGTCGTAGCCCAGGTAGCCGACCGCGCCCCCGGTGAAGCGAGGTAGCCCCGGCAGGCTCACCGAGCGCCGCCGCGCCAGGACGTCGGCAAGGACCTGGAGAGGGTCGCCTTGATGTTCCGCCAACGATGCACCTGCGCCACCGCCCAGGATGACGCGGTCGCCGTGCGCGGTGAGGGTCATCGTCGGCTGCGTGCCGAGGAAGGAGTAGCGCCCGATCTGTTCGCCCTGCTCCACGCTTTCTAACAAGAACGACGGTCCCTGGCCGCGCAGCCGGAGATAGACCGAGACCGGCGTCTCCAGGTCGGCGGGAAGTTCCCGATAGACGGGCACGAAATTACCCTGGGCAGACAGACTGCGTACCTGCTCTAAGGTTGGATAGTACATGATGCCTCCCCTTTAGCCCTCACCCACCCCCTGCGCCCCTCCCTCTCCCAATTTTGGCGGTGGGAAGCCCGCATGAGTACAGGAGAGGGAGGGGGTAAGTCCCGTGGGCGTATTCGCCGTACGGGATGGGGGATGGTGAGGGCCAATCGCACGTTATCGAAACAAAAACCTCTCGCCCCGGAAGAGGGACGAGAGGTTGTAGCCTCCCGTGGTGCCACCCTGGTTAGGTTGGCGGTCGGGGAACAAAAAATCCCCACCGTGAAACACGGGGGGATGCCCGCGCGCCAGCCTCACTCTACAGGTACGGGGCCCATGCCCGCGCCGGCTGTGCCCGATACCCGGCTCCCTGATAACGGTGGAGTCTCCGGGGTCGCCTACTGGGGATAGTCCCGTTCGGCTCCCGACTCCCCGGTCCATTCGCCGCTGGCTCTGGCATCGGATTTGCACCGTGCTCCGACTCTCTGAGCCGCGCCTGGCGGTTACTCGTCCGGTTCGCAGTCGTTCGCTTGATTGGGGCCTTTATACCACAGGTTGGTGGGGATGTCAAATCGATAAGATTTGCTAACTTGCTGTAATAGGGCCTCTGTGCTATACTCTTCTTTTGGGCATTGAGCCCACATTTCACACGCCTCCCGATTGGGGCCGGTGTGCTGTCGCTGCCACGGCGACGGTGCGACCCCAAGACGACGGCGGCGGAGGAATATAACACCTAACACCAAGGAGGTTTCAACGTGGCAATCATTCCCATGAAGGCGCTCTTGGAGGCCGGTGTTCACTTCGGCCATCGCACTCGGCGGTGGAATCCGAAGATGAAGCCTTACATCTTCACCGAGCGCAACGGTATCCACATCCTTGATCTTCAGCAAACGATGGCCCGGCTGGAGGAAGCTTACAGTCTGGTACGTGACCGCGTGACCGCAGGCGGCTCCATTCTCTTTGTGGGAACCAAGAAGCAGGCCCAGGAAAGCATCGCCGAGGAAGCGCGCCGCAGCGAAATGCCCTATGTGGACCAGCGGTGGCTGGGCGGCACACTCACCAACTTCCGTACCATCCGCCTACGCATTGAGTATCTCCATCAACTAGAGCAACGTAAGGCCAACGGCGAATTTGAGCAACTTCCTAAGAAGGAAGTGTTGCACCTGGAACGAGAAATCGTCAAACTCAACCGTCGCTTAGGCGGCCTGCGCGAGATGCAGCGTCTGCCGGCTCTCCTCTTTGTCGCCGACGTGCGGCGCGAGTCGCTGGCTATTAAATAGGCCAAAACGTTGGGCATCCCCATCGTGGCAATGGTGGATACGAACTGTGACCCAGACCCCATTGACTACCCCATTCCCTCCAATGACGATGCGATCCGGGCCATCAAGCTCATGGCGGGCAAGATCGCCGACGCTGCCATTGAAGGGCGAGCACAGCGCAAGGCTGAAGAACCTGCAACAGGCGCAGCGCCGGGCGAAGCCCCCGAAACCTATCTTGGCCCCTCCACCCTGGCTAAACTGCGCTCCGGCGCCTACGCCGAGGAGTCCGCGCCCATTGCCGGCAACGCGGAGATAGAGCCGGAAGGAGAGGAAGGCGTAGAAGAAGAGCTCTCCGGCGACGAAGGATCCGAATCGTCTGACGATATGTGAATTGCGCATGGTAGCCACGCAGGCCCTTTTGTTCGGAGGGGTGCCGTATGCCGCGCAGCGTCTCGCTTTGCGGGGAGTTGCCCCTACCTGCCGACGGTAGCCGTAGGGCTTGCTCAATTTGACAGGAGCGATATTGTGGAAATCACTGCGAGTATGGTGAAGGAATTGCGCGCCGCGACAGGCGCAGGTGTGATGGATTGCCGCAAGGCTTTGGAGCAGACGCAAGGCGACATGGCGAAGGCAACCGAGTTGCTGCGCGACAAGGCACTGGCAGCCGCAGCGAAGAAAGCGAGCCGGGAGGCCCGCGAGGGAATTATCGGCCATTACGTGCACACGGGGAGCCGCATGGCTTCGTTGGTTGAAGTCAACTGCGAGACCGATTTCGTAGCCCGTACCGAGGAGTTTCAGCGGCTGGCCCGCGAACTCGCGATGCAGGTGGTGGCGGCGCGCCCGGAGTACCTACGGCCTGAAGACGTGCCTGCCGCCGTCGTTGAAGAGCAGCGCGCAGCCTTCCGCCGTGACGCGGAGAATATGGGCAAACCACCGGAGGCGGTAGAACGAATCGTCCAGGGGCGACTGGAGAAATACTACGCCGAGACCTGCCTCTTGAAGCAGCCTTTCATCAGAGATGAAGGGACCGCCGTCCAAGACCTCATCACGCAAGCCGTCGCCAAATTAGGCGAGAATATCGTGGTTCGCCGCTTCGTTCGCCTAGAAATAGAGGGATAAAGACCGGGGCCATCGTTGCGCCACCCATTCAGGAGTGCCGATGACCGCACTAAAATACACCCGCATTCTACTGAAGGTAGGCGGCGAAGCCCTCGCCGGCGAGAGGGGCTTCGGCATTGATCCGCAAAGAGCCCTAGAGGCCGCAGGTAAGATCGCCAATATCCACCGGGCAGGCGTGGAAGTGGCCGTCGTCCTCGGTGCAGGCAATATCTGGCGAGGCCAGGATGGCGCCGCGCTCGGTATGGAACGCTCTACCGCCGACCACATGGGGATGCTCGCCACCGTGATGAACGCGCTGGCCCTGGCCGATGCCTTGCGCAAACTAGGCGTGGAGACCCGGGTGCAGACCGCCATCACGATGCAGGCGGTAGCCGAGCCGTACATCCGCCTGCGCGCTATCCGTCATTTGGAGAAGGGGCGCGTCGTGATCATCGGCGCGGGCACAGGGAATCCCTATTTCACGACCGACACCGCAGCGGCCCTGCGCGCCATGGAAATCCACGCCCAGGTGCTGATTAAGGCAACCAAAGTAGATGGCGTCTATGACGCCGACCCCCTCACCCACCCCGACGCGCACCGCTTTGAACAACTGACGTACATTGGCGCCCTGAACATGCGCGTCGGGGTTATGTACTCCACAGCCATCACCCTCTGCATGGATAACGACCTTCCCATCATCGTTGCTGAACTGGCCTCGCCCGGTGTCCTGGAGCGCATCGTCCAGGGCGAGCCCATCGGCACGCTCATCTGGCATTGAGAGGTTGTGGCGGAGTCCTGGTAGTTCCTGACAGAGCAACTACGCGACAATAGCATAGCCCGGTATCCCCTTCGACGGGGACACTACGACTGGATGAAGCGGAGGGGCAATGATCAAGGACCTTGTCAAAGAGAGCCGGGGCCGCATGGAGAAGACGGTGGAGGCCCTACGCGACGACCTGCAGGGCATTCGCACCGGACGCGCTTCTCCCGCGCTGGTGGAGAAACTGTTGGTGGACTACTATGGCGTGCCGACTCCTCTGCAGCAGTTGGCTGCCATCTCCGCGCCGGAACCTCGGCTGTTGACCATCCGGCCCTGGGACGCGTCCACCGTGTCCACCATTGAAAAGGCGATCCTTAAGTCGGACCTCGGCCTGACACCCAACAACGATGGCAAGCTCATCCGCCTGGCGATTCCGAGGCTCACGGAAGAGCGCCGCCGCGACCTGGTCAAAATAGTCGCCCGCCGCGTGGAAGAGAGCCGTGTCGCGGGGCGCAACGTGCGGCGTGATGCCATGGATGACCTCCGAGAGATAGAGAAGGAAGGGCTCATCTCAGAAGATGAGATGTACAAGGGCCGTGATGAGATCCAGGAACTGACCGACGACTTCATCAAGCAGGTGGACGAGATAGGCTCGGCCAAAGAGGCCGAAGTTATGGAAGTGTAATGGTTTGAGGTACAGGATGTCAACCAACGAGGGTGAGAGGTCGCCCCGAGGACCGCATCACCTGGGTATCATTATGGACGGCAATGGCCGCTGGGCGCAGGCCCGCGGCCTGCCTCGCCTGGCGGGCCACCGCGCCGGCACGGAGAACATCCGCCGCGTGCTGGAAGCGTGCGTGGAGTTTGGCATCAAGGTCCTCACCATCTATGCTTTCTCCACCGAGAACTGGGGACGCCCGCAGGATGAAGTGCGCGGCTTGATGCACATCCTCAGCGAGTATATCCAGCGCGAAGTCTCCGAACTGCACCGCAACGGCGTGCAATTGCGCCACAGCGGGCGATTGGCCGGCATCTCCGATGCGATGCAGGAGCAGATCCGTGATGCGCTGGAATTGACGAAGCACAACGACCGCATCATCCTCAACGTAGCCTTCAACTACGGGGGGCGCGCCGAAATAATGGACGCGGTACGCCGTCTCCTCTCCGACGGCATCGCGCCGGAACAGGTGGACGAGGCTCTGATCAACCGTTATCTCTATACGGCAGGTCTTCCCGATCCGGACCTCATCGTGCGCACAGGCGGTGAGATGCGCATCTCCAATTTTCTCATCTGGCAGGCCGCCTACGCCGAGTACTATGCTACCCCGACCTTTTGGCCCGACTTTGACCGGGACGAGTTGCTCCGCGCTCTGGAAGCCTACGCGCAGCGGGACCGGCGCTTTGGCCTGGTGAAACAACCGGCACTATCGCGTTCCTGATGCCGTCCGCCCCAGGCGTAGAGGCGGACAGAAAGAATCCTCTCTTGCTACGCACCCGTGCCCTCAGCGCCGTCGTCCTTGTGCCCCTTGTCGCTCTGGTGGTCTGGGCCAGTGACCCCTTCCTGGCTCTTGCTGTCGTCGCCGTCGGTCTCCTCGCCTGGCGCGAACTGGCGAAGATGTTGCGACTGAAGGGCTATCTCCCTTTTACCCGCCTGGGCGCGGTTCTGGTTGTCCTCTTTATTTGGGAACCACATCTCCAATCGCCCGCTCTCTTCCTCGGCGCTCTCACGTTGACGCTGATGGCTTCCCTGATCTTCGCTCTTTACCAGGCGCATCCGGCCCCTGCCACCGATTGGGCTCTCACCTTCGGCAGCGCGGCTTACCTCGGCCTTCTCCTGGGGCACTTCCCTCTCCTGCGCAACCTGCCCGATGGCTTCTGGTGGCTCACCGTCGCCATCCTGGCTACCTGGATCAACGATACCGCCGCTTACTTTGTTGGGAGCCGGTGGGGGCGGCACAAACTCTTCGTGCGCATCAGCCCCAAGAAGACCTGGGAAGGATTCTTCGGCGGCCTGGTCATTACCGTCCTCCTGGGCGTGTGGCCTTTCGCCGGATGGCTCGGCATCCATCCCGGTTTGGGCGCGCTCCTGGGTATCGTGATCGGTATTGCTGCCACTTACGGCGATCTGGCCGAATCTTTATGGAAGCGGCAGTCGGGCATCAAGGATTCGGGACAACTCATCCCCGGCCATGGCGGCATGTTTGACCGGGTGGATAGCCTCCTCTTCATTGTCCCTGTTGTCTATTACTTTGCCGTGTGGGTGGCTGAAATCTAACCAGCTAAGGGAGTTCAGAGATGATCAACTTCACACTGACGACGGTGATCAACCGGCCGGTGGACGAGGTGTTTACGTACATTACCGACGTGCGGAACGAGCCGCAATGGATGCCGGGGGTCCTGGAAGCAGAGCAGACGTCGGCGGAGCCGGTGGGGGTGGGCACAACCTACTATGAACTGGTAGAATTGTTGGGCCAACAGGTTGAGTTGACCTTTGAGGTGACGGAGTACG
>JADYZS010000468.1 GCA_020853075.1 Anaerolineae bacterium
CGGTCAGGCCCAGGCGTTAAGTAATCTGCTCACCGGCTCAGGCTGATGACCAGCATCTCCACCGCCATGTCGTCGTCCATCTGCCCTGTCTTGATAGCAACGTCGGTCTCCAGCAGGCGGTCGTGCATCCTCTCTAACTGGGGAAACGTATAGCGGCCGGCCTGCCGCACGATACGGTCTGACTGCCAGCCTTGCAGCCGCAAAGCGCGGGCAACGTCGGGGGCAGGGAGGCCGCGCGCCGTCAGTTCTTTGGCTTGTAGCAGCAAGCGCACCTGGCGGGCGACCATCCCCAGGATGCCGAGGGGTGGCTGGCCGTCGTCCAGCAACTCACGCAGGGTACGGACGGCCAATTTGCCGTCGCCACGGCCTAGTGCTTCAACCATCTCAAAGATATTGGCCTCGCGTGTGGCAGGGACGAGGAGCCGCACGTCGGCGGGCGTGATGGTGCGGTCAGGCGCGTAGGCCATCAGTTTATCCAACTCCTGATCCAGCAGGCGCAGTTGGCTCCCCACGAAGGCCGCCAATTCCTCGGCGGCATCAAAGGTCAGGCGCGCGCCCTTCGCCTTGGCCCGATCCATGATCCAGCCGGACAACTCATCCTGTTTCTTGATCGGCGGGCAGGTAATGACCTCGGCGCGCCCTTCTTGAACCAGTTTCATCAGAGTCTTGAAGACGGGCTGAGCCTTTGAGATCTCCTGGGGCTCATCCAATACCAGATCGGTCGTCGCGGGGACTCGTTCCAGATAGGCGGTCAGCCCTTGCAGGAGAGGGCCGGCCGGTTTCGCTTCATCTTCTCCCTGAGATCCGTCCGCCTCGTCGCCGGCCTCGCGTTTGCGCGACAGAAGGCGGGCCAATAGCCCTTCTACCACGACCAGACGCCGCTCGGAAAGGAAGGGGAGCGCATCGCACGCCGTCTGGACGTCGGCCATGGACGCCTTGCGGCCATCCAACCAGAGGGTGTTGAGGCTTGCCATCTCTGGGTCGCCCAGTCCGGCCTTGATGCGGGCGAGGGCCTCGGCCCGCAAGAATTCTTCTTCGCCGTGGAGTAGATAGATCATCGGGCTTGCTTGCCGCGTTCCAAATTCACCTGATGCATCACCAGGTAGCCGTTGTCCTGCCGGGTGATTTGCCCGATGCGCACGCCTTCCACCTGTGCCAACGTCGTCACCCGCGCTTGCAGCAGGTAGCCAAGAGGCTGTGCCAGGAAGAGCGCGAGAGTGGCCGCAGTGATGGCGCTGGGGAGCCGGTCCCAAAAGAAGGAACGGCGGCGCCCCGCGCTGGCGAGGAGCGCAGCCAGACCGGCTAACGTGCCCGCCGCGGCGATGTTCGTGCCGCAGTTAGGATGGATGGCAAGGTACGCTTCTCCGGCTTGCAGACGACGCAGGGCCTCTTCGGCTGCATGCCTCACCATCTCCGTGGAGACGAGGCCGTAGATGTAAAAGCCTTTATCATCGCTGCGCCCCACCAGCCGCAACGAGGGATCCCGCTGGCTCAGAAGGTGGACCGTCGCGTGCTCAATGGCGTGGCTCTGGCGCATGCGGGCGAAGATAGGGAATTCCAGCAGATTCATAATGCCTCTTCCTAAATCAATAGCCCCAGACCGACGTCCGAAAACTCACGATAGCGCGATTGTACCATATCGCGTTGCCTCGGCCAAACGCGCGCTGAACTACGAAGATATGGGGAACATGACCGCAGTCGGTGGTCAGCAGTCTGCGGTCCACACAGTCAGAAATCGCCGTCCTTCACGTAGGGCGCGCTCCATAGCGCCACCGTTAGACCGACTGCCTTGAACCAGACCTGGTGCATCTTCTCTACTTCATCGGCGCTGTGGCCCTTCTCGGCGAGGAACGGCTTGATGGTTGCCGTGATGGGATATGATGAAGGCCATCAGGTAGCGCTGGCCGATGTTCGCCACCGTGTTCACCTTGTCCGTCTGGTTCTTCTTGGTGCAGTGGTGGCGCAGGCCGATCTCTTGTTGGGTATTCTTTCTGATTGGGTTGAGGTGGTCTGGGCTGGAACGGGATAACCAGCCTGCGATAGCATTTCTGCCAACTGCGAATCGCTCGGTTCGGTCAGTATCGTCTTGAGTTTGCCCTCACCGATCACGAGCGTCGGTGTGCTGCGGAAACCGCTGTTGACGAAGATGACGAAGCGTTCGGCGTCGGGGTCGTGTTCTATGTTGACCTCCCGGAAGGGGATGCCGAGCGCGGTGAACTGCGCGCGCACGTGGGCGGTGTCGTCGCAGTCGCTCGCGCCGAAGATGGTGATAGGTAATGGCATGAACTCACCTCCTTTCAGTTGTTGGCCGGTACGAAATCTGGACATTCCAGATAGGTGTTCGGTTCGGGCAGCGGTGCGTCTACGAAGGCGCAGTGGTGCGGGCCGCGCGGGTCATCCGGGTGCGCGTCACGCCGGAAGAGCTGGCAGCCCCAGCACATCTCATAGACCTGCACGTGCCCGGCCTCCTGCAAGCGGCGGACGATGGCCTGTGTAGCCCGCACCAGAGCAGCCTGGTCGGCCTCCGGTAAGGCTGTGATGGCCGACCCCACATCGTCCAGGAGGTTGTCCAATCCCTCAGCCTCCCGCTCACCCTTCCCGGTGAGGTCCAGGGTGACCGTGCGCGCGTCGGTGGGGTGGGGGCTGCGTTTGACCAGTTCCTTGCGCTCCAACGCGTCGGCCACGCCGCTGGCCGTGGCGTAGGTGGCAGAGAGCCGTTGCGCCAGCCCGCCGATGGTGCGCACGCCGGGCCGGGCAAAGCGCAGGAAAAGGAGCCCGTGAATCTGCGCGGGCGAGAGTTGCGCGGCTTCGCCCCGCGCCCGCAGCAGGTGGCCGATGGCCTGGCTGATGCGGTAGAGGGCAATGGTCGCCGTGCCCGCCGGGTGAGAGGGACGTGAACGTGGGTTGAAGGTCGCCACAACGATTCCTTTATGCTTAGGAGTCCTAAATATTATACAGAGTTCAGCGTAATTGTCAAGTCTCGCTGGTGATGTGATGAAGGCCTCTATTGTCATAAAATTCGCGAAAAAAGACTTGACATAGAACTATTGTTCGTGTATAATACATAATGTAGGCAGGACACTGGCAGTATCCGGCCTCTATAGAAACGTTTAGGAGCACGTCAATGGCCCTATCCGAACGCCAGCAGAAGATGCTAGAATTCATACGGGAATACCTGGAGGAGTACGACCGCCCGCCCACCATCCGCGAGATCGGCGAGCGCGTCGGCATTTCCTCTACCTCCGTCGTCAACTACAACCTGAACAAACTGCAAGAGGGCGGCTACATCGCCCGCAACCGCGAGGTCTCTCGCGGCCTGCGCCTGACCAGCGGCAGGACGGGAACGGCGCGCATGCCACTCAACCTCCTGCGCGTGCCGCTGGTAGGGCGTATCGCCGCCGGCCAGCCGATACATTTGCCGGGCATAGCCGATAATCCCTTCGCGGGCGAGACCATAGAACTAACGCGCGATATCGTCAAAGAGCCGGATAGTGTTTTCGCCTTGCAGGTGCGCGGCGATTCCATGATTGATGCCTCGGTGAACGACGGCGACATCGTGGTATTGCGCGCACAGCGTACTGCACACAACGGCGAGATGGTAGCCGCCTGGCTAAAGGACCGTGAGGAGACGACCCTCAAGTACTTCTACCTGGAAGGGAATGTGGTGCGGCTCCAGCCTGCCAATCCCGACTACCAACCGATCTACGTGGACGCCGACAAGGTAGAGATCCACGGAAAGGTCATCGCCATTATCCGGCGGTTAGATTAGTGCGGGGCCGGGGACAACTCCTGGCCAACCCGAACCTTAAAATTTAGCCTTTTTCTGTGAAACCTCTTGACAATAGAACGTATGTTCTGGTATAATACCATACAGAACATACGTTCTATTTTATTGTCAGCACGGCAGGGGGTGTACATTGATGAAACAGCGTCGGGAACAGTTGATGGACTTCATCGGCCACTTTCAACGCGAAAACGGTTATCCCCCCACCGTAGAGGAGATGCGCTGCGGGCTGCGGTGGAGCAGCAAGTCCTTGGTTGAACATCACTTGAGCGCACTAGCGGCCTCCGGCATCATAGATCGGCAAGACGGCAAAGCGCGCAGCGTGCGCTTGCGGAAGACACGGGATGCCATCTATGTAGTTCCCCTGTTGGCGAGCATCCCGGCCAGCCCCCCGCGCGACCCTGGCGACGGCTTCAGCGGCGACACCATCCAACTGACCCGCGATATCTTGCGCCAACAGCCCGGCCTCTACGCGCTGCGGGTGAAGGGCGACTCCATGGTGGATGCCATGATCCACGATGGCGATCTAGTGGTGATGAAACACCAGCAACACGCGGACAACGGCGACCTGGTGGCCGTCTGGCTGCCGGACAGCAGCGAGACCACCCTGAAACGGTTCTACCGGGAAAACGGCCACGTGCGCCTACAACCCGCCAACCCGACGATGAAGCCGCTCTACTTTCATCCGAGCCAGATTCAGATTCAAGGCAAGGTCATGCTAGTCATCCGCCAACTGGCGTGAGGGGAAACGGACGTGCCATGCGTCGCGCCGCTCTGGATCAGCAAGCCGATACGATTGAAATGGTACTCGCCAGCCAACGAGTGCCGGGGAGGGTCTTCTCTATGACCGTTGCGCCACGCGTCGTGCGCTTCAGCCTGGCTACCTCGTTGGGGACAAAGGTGCAGCGCGTCTCTGGATTGGCCGAGGAGATCGCCCTTGCGCTGGGTGTCTCTTCGGCCCGCATCGTGCGTTCAGACGGTGCTCTGCAAGTGGAGGTGCCGCGGGATGAGCCGGGCAAGGTAGAACTGGAGGCTCTGGTGCGCGCGTTGCCGGTCCCGCCCCCATCCTGCACGGCGCTCCTCGGCGTGGATGAGGCGGGATCGCCCCTGCTCCTGCGCCTCCCCAGCCCCGACGTGGCCCACGTTCTCATCGCAGGCACCACCGGCAGCGGCAAGACCGCACTCCTGCGCAGCGTCCTCGCGAGTCTGGCGATGCATAACCGTTCCAGCGCCCTGCAACTGGTGCTGATAGATCCTAAAGGGCATGGGTTGGGTATGCTGTCCGACCTGCCCCACCGGCAAGGCCCCCTGGCGCGCGAGATATGGGACGTGATAGATGTGCTCAACCGCGTGGTGGCCGAGATGGAGCGCCGGGACCGGCGCAAGGTGCGGGAGCCACGCCTGATCGTCGCCATAGACGAAGTCGCGGAACTGGCAATGTTGGCCGGCGACCGCGTGCTCAATCTCCTGACCAGGCTCACGCAGCGAGGCCGCGAGGCCGGTATCCACGTGATCGCCAGCACTCAGAAACCCACCGCTGCTGTTTTGGGTAGCCTGGCGAAGGCCAACTTCCCGGTGCGGCTGGTGGGAAGCGTCGGCAGCCCGGAAGAAGCCAAAGTTGCCACAGGTATCGCGGCCAGCGGCGCGGAGAAGTTGACCGGCCACGGTGACTTCCTGCTGGTCAGCAAAGGGCAGACGATTCGCTTCCAGGCCGCGTGGATCAGCCCGGAGGCTATCGCCCGGATGGTGAAGCAGTTGCAGCAGCCGCAAGGAACCACATCTGCCCCGCACTCGGCTACGGGCACAGAAGGAAAGGCCGCCGTGGCAGCGGGACGGCGGCTTGGCGTGCAGTTCCGCCTCATCAAGTAGGCAATCCAGGATCGGAAGGGGGAGATATGCGCAAGTGGGCCGTCGTTACAATGTTAGCCTTCGCCGTCACCCTGGCTGCTATCATCGGCACTCGCATGAGCA
>JADYZS010000469.1 GCA_020853075.1 Anaerolineae bacterium
GCACACGCAGGAAGGCATAGAGCCCCGCCGTGCCCAGCGCGACCGCCAGGGCGTACATCCGCGCTTCTTGCCCGTACCAGACGAGGAAAGGGTTCAGGGCCACGAGGAGCGCGGCGACGAGGCCCGGCGCCTGGGCAACCAGGCGACGGCCTAACCCGTACATGGGAAAGACCAGGAGAGCGCCCGCGAGAACAGATAGGGAGCGGACGGCTATCTCGCTCTCGCCCAACGCGCCGGTGAGATAGTGGAGCAGGAGATAGTAGAGAGGCGGGTGGGGGTCCTGCTCCAGGGCCAGGCCCACGCGCAGGATGTCGCCGGGTGATTGGCGCGCCCAGTGGAGGCTCATGGCCTCGTCAAACCAAAAACTCTGGTCGCTCAACCGCCAGGCGCGCACACCGAGGGCCACCACGAAGAGAGCCCAGGGTGCGTAGCGGTGGAGAGCCTGCGCTAATGCCGGTGAACCGGCAGGCGGCGAGTCAGCAGGTCGCAAGGGGGACTCCGGTGGCGGCAGCGTCCGTGGGGTACTCCAGCCCGTCCTTCATACTCCCCCTATCTGACCCAGGCACAATTCCGTTGCATTTTTTACGGTGATGAGCCCGCCGGTGCTGAACCTGGAAAACACACTCTGCACAGCCTTCTCAAAATCTGCGTATAGTGGATTATCTTCGTCGGGCGCGAAGGCCCTGGAGCACAGCGCGCCGAAAAATGCTTCCCAGGGTTCCTGTATTATTTGCGGGTAACTCATCCGCAGGTAATCTTGTCCCCCATAGTAGAATTCGGTAGGCTTATCCGGTTGCTGTTTCGTGCCGGAGGTATTCCAGCCATATTGCTCGGTAAACAACGGCCGCATGGCTTCTTCCATTGTCTGGTCGGTTCCTTCTTTCCACAGGACGGCCAACCATCCGCCCGGCTTCAGGATACGCAAGAATTCCCTTTTGGTCGTCTCCGGCACGAACCAGTGTAGGGCCTGCCCGACGGTAATCAGATCAACAGACCGGTCTGGTAAGGTAGTGGCGTCAGAAAGACCGTCAATGCTGCAAAAGGATGGGTAGCGCGCCAGGGCCTTTTCCGCATATCGTCTCATTTCTGGGTTGGGCTCCACGGCATAAACACGTTGGACTTTGTCCACGAATTGTCCGGTCAAAATCCCCGTGCCCGAGCCAATATCGGCGACGACCGAGGCCGCGGAAATGTGCGCGACGCTGAGGATCGTCTGGATGGCCTCCGCCGCATAACCCCACCGGTATTTGGCGTACTTCTCCGCCTTAGAGGTAAACCTCGTAACTGTGTCCATGTCCCTCCGGCAGTCTCAGAATGCGAAGACGAACAGTAAATCATTGACGTTCGTATTCGTCGGGCCGGTGATAATGAGGTCGCCCAGGGCCGAAAAGTAGCGATAACTGTCGTTGGCGGCGAGGGAAGCGAGGGCATCCAGACCGGCGGCGCGCCCGCGGGCAATGGTGCTGCCGGTGGCAATCGCGCCCGCGGCGTCGGTGGGGCCGTCGTTGCCATCGGTTGCCAGGGCCGCCACCAGCGCGCCTTCCCATCCATCCAGCGCCAGGGCCGCGGCCAGGGCCAACTCCTGGTTGCGCCCCCCGCGCCCTTGCCCGCGCACCGTCACCGTCGTCTCGCCGCCCAGCACCCAACAGGCAGGCCGCGCCAGCGGTGCCTCATTTCGCAACAGCCCCTTCGCCAGGGCCGCGGCCACGCGTCCTACCTCGCGCGCTTCGCCTTCCAGCCAGGTCGTCATCATTTCGGCCCGCAAACCCAACTCGCGTGCCCGCGCCACGCCCGCGGCCGCAGCCTGGCCGTTGTCGCCAATGAGGACGTTTTGCGTGCGGGTAAAGGCCGGGTCGCCGGACTTGGGCGTCTCCGGGATATCGCCCGCCAGCCAGCGTCGCAGGTGAGCAATGATCGCCGATGGCGCGCTCTCTTCCAAACCGTAACGCTTCAGCACGGCCCAGGCATCGGCGAAGGTGCTGGTGTCGGGGACGGTGGGGCCGGAGGCGATGACGTCCAGCGGGTTCCCCACCACGTCGGAGAGAATGAGGCAGACCAGGGAGGCAGGTTGCACCCAACGGGCCAATTGCCCACCCTTGACCTGGGAACAATGCTTGCGCACCGTGTTGATCTCGTTGATGGTCGCGCCGCTGCGCAGGAGCGCGCCGGTAAGGGCCTGCTTATCGGCCAGGGTGATGCCGCCCGCGGGGAGGGGGAGGAGGGCCGAGCCGCCGCCGGAAAGGAGGCAGAAAACCAGGTCATCGGGTCGCAGGCCGGTGAGAAGGGTTTTAATCCTCTCCGCGCCCGCGCGCCCCGCCTCATCGGGGACGGGATGCCCGGCTTCTATCAGGGTGATGGGTACTCGGCCCTCATCCCGCACGGCGAGTCCCCTCCGCCGGGGATGATATACGTCCGCGGGACTTCCCCTCCCTCTCCCCTCCGGGGAGAGGGTTGAAGAACGCCCGCTCCCTCCCCTGCGTAGCGGGGGAGGGTCGGGGTGGGAGCCTCTTCCAGACTCTCCTTCGCTCCCCCCGCCGAAGCCCACCTGCCAGACCCGCTCCGTGGCGGTGTGCCCTTTTTTCACGTTGACGATGCCGGCGGCGAGCCGGTCGCCCAGGAGACCGGCCAGGGCCGCGGCCATCGGCGCGCCCGCCTTGCCCGCGCCCACCACGTAGATGCGCCCGTGGCGCGCCAGATCGTAGGCGCGGCCATCTACCTGCAAAATATCGCCCTCGCGATGCACATGGCGATAGATCGCCTGGGCCGGGTCCACCGCGGACAGGGCTGCGGCCATCACCTCGGCGGCTATCCGGCGCGCCTGGGATTCTTGCGTTGAGAGGGTCGTCACGGTGTTGTCTCCTCCACCGCGCGCTGGGCGGCCTGTTGTGGCGAGGCCACGCCGGTTAATACGTCGGTCAGGGCACGCTGGATGGCCCGGCTCGCCTCGTTATACCCCAGCCCTACGGCGCGATACTTGCAGGCTTCTGACTGCTCGCGCAGGAAGAGGAAATAAGGGTCGGCCTGGCTCCATTGTTCTAAAGCAGAACGGCGAGAAGGGAGCGAATTCGCCGCTCGCGCCCAGGTAGAATTGCGCGTCGCATCCAGCAGCCAGGCGATGAACTGCATAGCCGCAGCCTGGCGCTTCGGGTCGCCTGTCACCACGGCCAGTCCCCACCCCTGGCCGATAGTCGTCACACGGCCATCGCGCAGCGGCATGGGGGCGTAGGCCACGTTGCGCAGTTCGCTCCGCCCGGCCAGGTAACGCTGGGCGCGTACCTGGGTCATCGCTACCTTGCCTGAGAGCAGGAGTTCCCAACCCGCATCGGTGTTATTCTGCTCCACGGCTTGGGGTGGAATGAAACCACGAGCCTGGGCCTCCTTAAAAAAGGCAAGGGTCTGCTCTAGCGACTCCTGGTTCAGAGGGACCATGGAACCGCTCCTCTCCCATTTGCCGCCTGCGGCCAGGTATTGCGCCAGCACCGCATCGCTCACCAGCCCTCCACGTCCGGCAGCGGGCAAGAAGTAGTTGGACCCGTTGGTCAGGAAGTCGGCCCAGGTGCGTGGGGCAACGGTGAGACGGCGGACGTCATACAGGACGTGCTCAAAATCTATCTGGAAGGGAACGGCGTACCAGTGGCCGTTAATTTGCCCTCCGTTAGCGGCACAGGGGAAGAAATCAGAGGTCAGGTCCGCGGGCAAGAGCCCATCTAAAGGCTGTACCAGGCCCGCGTTCACAGCAGAGTTCAGTTCTGCCAGGTCAAGGCTGACCAGGTCGGGGAGGGCCTTGGGAGCAGCGCGAGCCGAGGTAATCAGGAGGTCAAGGAGACCTCCCTTGCCATAGGGGAGTTTGAGGGTTACCTGGAAGACCACACCCGGGTGCGCCGTCTCAAAACCGGCGAGTTGCTGGCTGACGATGACGCGTCCCGCGCCGTCCTCGCCCGGCGAGAACCATTCCGTCGTCCACCAGGTCAGCGTCATGCCACGGGTAGAGGTCAAGGGAGGCGCTGGCGTGGCGGGTGTGGGCGTCTCTCCGGGCAATGCCGCCGGGCTGGGTGATACGGCCACAGGCGATTCAGAGGTCGCCACCACCGGCGGCGCTGCCGTTGGCACGAAGGGAAGGGAACGGATGTTGCAGGCGGTGAGCAGGGCGAGCGCGCCAGCGCAACCCAGCGCCAGCCCGATATTACGATACGTCCTCTGCCTGGTCGGTTCTGCCATGTCCTCTCCTGGGCAAGAGCCTCGCGGCCATTATAGCACAACTCTCGCAGGCCAGGAATCGCGTGTTTGACACCCGCACTAACCTCTCTTATAATCTCTTCAGCCGCACGGCGGCAGGCACCGGCCTTCGTGATGCCGCCCATGAAATCCCAACGCGTGAGCGTCATGAACAAACGAACCGTCTTCAGCCCCTTAATCCTTCTCGTGGTCGCCGGTCTCTTTGGCTTCGGACTGGCGCAGGCTGCCCAGGTGCAACTGAAGAACGACACAGGAATGCCCCGCGGCGAATCCAACTACGCCGAGGGCGACGTCGTCGGTGCGGTGCTGACAGGAGCAGCAGGCCAATATCCACTGCGGGTGGACGAGGTGAACTTCGCGTTGGCCCGCCTCGTTCCTCGCCCGGGTGAAGATACGGATACCGAAGCAATTTTGCAGGCACGGGTCTATGCGTTGGATGGCATCGGTGGCAAGCCCGGCACGCTTCTGGGCCAATCAGAGATAGTGACCATCACGACGCCCACTGACTTCAGCGCACATTGGTACACGATCACCCTCTCCAGCCTGAACATCGTGATCCCTTCCGGCCCTTTCCTGGTGGCTGTGGCCTACCGGGGCGGGATGGTTGATAAAGCACCTTCCACAATCACAGATGATAGCCAATCTATCCCGGCGGGCAAGAATTACTACAGCGAGAACGATGGCAGGGAATGGTTTGACCATTACGATTGGTGGTCTGTGCCGGAAGTAGTGGGCTTCAACATGATCCGGGCAACGGTAGAGACGAATCTGCCAACACCGACCCCGACGGCGACCTATACGCCTACTAACACGCCCACGACGACGCTGACGCCCACCCCCAACCCCCCACCCAACCCCACACCAAACGCC
>JADYZS010000470.1 GCA_020853075.1 Anaerolineae bacterium
GCAGGGCGACGTCGTCCAGGTCCACATCCAACTCTCGCTGGGGTGTGCCCCATTTCTTCCAGGCCCGGAAGAAGAAAGTTACCTTGCTGCTGGGTGCCACGAAGCGAACGGTATAGGACTGGTACGCGCCCGGGTCGGTACGCAGGTAGATGTTGTCCCACGGCAACTCTATCCAGTTCGCCACCTTTGTCCAATCGGTGCCGCCGCTGCCGTCGGTCCCCCACTGCACACGGTAGCGCCAGGGGTCTTCGCCGGGGTGCTTCGCTTCCTCTCGCATCATCCCCTTCAACGCCAACTCATAGGTCGCTCCCGCCGTCAGGTTGCTCACCGTCTGATAGACGCCTGCGTAGCGGTTGGCGTCTGCCAGGGCAAGCCCTTTGCTGTTGATCTCTATCAACTGCGCGTGGCCGCCGCTGGCGACCGCGCGCGCCCAGGTTTCATCGTAGAAACCGTAACTGGCTAATCCTGCGGTGTTGAACCAACCCCAGCCCACGCCCACACCGTTAGCCTGGAAGCCGTTCTCAAAGCCACCGTTAGCGATCAAGTTTGACCCGCCGCAGGTCGTCACGGTCTGGGGCGGCGTGGGAGTCACAGGTGGCTTGGCAGGGCTGGGGGCCGTACCTGTCGGTTTGCTGCCGTACAGGCTGATGCCGTCCAGGTTGACGTTTAGTTCTCGGTACCAGGTTGCCCACTTCTTCCACACACGCACGAAGAGGGTGAGTCTGCTGCTGGGAGCCTTGAAAGCGACGCGGTATTCGCTGATGCCGCCAGGGTTTAAGCGGGGATAGTAATTGTCCCAGGGGAGTTCCGCCCAGTTAGTGACCTTCGTCCAATCATTGCTGCCCGTGGCGTCGTATCCCCATTGCACGCGGTAGCGCCAGGGGTCAGGATCCTTGTCGTCGGCCCGGATGATCCCGCGAATCGTGAGGGCGTAGTCCGCTCCCTGGACGGTGTTGACGGTCTGGTAGATTCCGGCATAGCGGTCGGCATCGGCCTTGTTGACGTCGTTGGTGTTCATCGCGATCAGTTGGGAATGGCCGCCGTCATAGACGACGGGCCTCCACTGGTCGTCAAAGAAGCCGTAACGAACCGCACCGCCGTTGGTGAAGCAGGTCCAGCCTTTGCCCACCATGCCACACCCGCCTTGGTACACAAAGCCAGATTCAAAGTTCCCGTTGGACAGCAACTCCTGGCCGGAGGCAGCGGAAGGCGTGGATGCATTCAGGGTGGTGCTTGCTAAGAGGGCCAGGACGAGGGCAATGCTCAAGACGCGACGACGTACAACGAGGGAGTGCATCACAGGTGGGGCCTCCTTTACGGACGCCCGCGCCGGGGCGTGGGCTCCGATGGTTTCTGCCATTGATGCAGACGTGGGAAGATCCAACATGGTTTCATCCCGGCTTCTCTGCGCCGATGGAGCCGGTTCATTTTGCTTACACTATCATTCTACCTCAATCTTGATGGCTCTGCAAGCGGTTTTTTGAAATATGTGATATTATTAGCTGGGTCCCTTTTCTATCCCTACAATCCCCATATCAGGAGGTCATCATGACGAAGATCGTGGCCGTGGAAGGCATAGGTGAAGCCTATGCAAAGAAGTTGGAGCAAGCAGGGATCGGAACGACCGAGGCGCTGCTAGAGCAGGGAGCCGCGCCGAAGGGCCGGAAAGAGATCGCCGAGAAGACCGGCATCAGCGATGCCCTCATCTTGCGCTGGGTTAACCATGCCGATCTCTTTCGTATCAAGGGTGTCGGTGCAGAATATGCCGAACTGTTGGAGGCCGGCGGCGTAGATTCGGTTCCCGAATTGGCGCAACGAAAAGCCGAGAACCTCTATACCAAATTAGCAGAGGTCAACCAGGCGAAGAAACTGGTGCGTAAATTGCCCACTCAGACGCAGGTGGCTGCCTGGGTTGAGCAGGCTCAGAAACTGCCCCGCGTCGTCACCCACTAGGCGAAGGTCTCGCGAAGATTGACCGGCTACCCGATCGCGAAAGGAGGGTTAACGTGCTCAAAGAGTTCAAGGCCTTCGCCATGCGCAGCAACGTCATTGACTTGGCGATCGGTATCATCATCGGCGCGGCCTTTGGCCGGATCGTCACGTCGTTAGTTAACGACATCGTCATGCCGCCCATCGGCCTGCTATTGGGCAAAGTCAACTTTGCCGACCTCTTCATTAACTTGTCAGGGACGCCCTACGCCACGCTGGCAGAGGCGAAAGCCGCAGGCGCGGCCACCATCAACTACGGCGTGTTTATCAACACCGTGTTGGACTTCATCATCGTGGCTTTCGTCATCTTCCTGTTGGTCCGGCAGATCAACCGGATGCAGCGTCCGGCGGAAGTGAAGCCTGCCGCGCCCACGACGAAAGAATGCCCATACTGTTTCTCCACGATTTCTCTCAAAGCGACACGCTGCCCGCAGTGCACGTCTGAGTTAAAGACCGCCTGAAAAAGAATCAGAAAGAAGGTAATAAGATGGACGAATTGGTCAAACTGGTTGTACAAAAGACGGGCATTTCCCAAGACCAGGCCAAAATGGCCGTGGAGACGGTAGTTGGTTTCCTTAAACAGAAATTGCCCGCGCCTGTCGCCGCTCAGATAGATGGCTTGCTGGGTGGTGCCGGCGGAATGATGAAGGGTTTGGGAGGGATGCTGGGGAAGAAGTAGCCCATCGGCAGGGCCTGGTGGCATCTCTCCATCATCTCAGATGGGATAGGGGCACGGCTTGAACGTGCCCCTGCTTTTTTCACTGCTGCCAGTTTCCAACCGATGGCGAGTGCTCACCGTTGGCGATTACGGCCCTACCTGTTCTTCTACGATGCCCGTGGCTGCCAGGAACGATTCCAGGTCGGTCAGGGCACGTTGGGCGTACGCCCGGTAGCGATCTCGTTTGCTCCGTATGAACGGCTCTATCTCCGGCAGCAGGCCAAAGTTCGCCTTCATCGGTTGGAACTCCTTAGGTTCCGCGTGGGTGATGTAATGCAGGAGCGCGCCCAGCATCGTGGTGCGAGGCGGCGACACCGGCTCCGCACCCTGCAACAGCCGTGCGGCATTGATCCCGGCCATCAGGCCCCCGGCTGCCGATCCCACGTAGCCTTCGGTTCCCGTGATCTGCCCGGCAAAGAAGAGTTCGGGCCTTTCCCTGAATTGGAGGGTGGGGTGGAGGAGCATGGGCGAGTTGATGAAGGTATTGCGGTGCATCTGCCCGTAGCGGACAAATTCCGCCTCCTCCAACCCTGGGATCAGGCGAAATACTCGCTTCTGTTCCGGCCAGGTCAGGCTGGTCTGGAACCCCACCAGATTGTAGAGCGTGCCTGCCAGGTTGTCCTGTCGCAACTGTACCACGGCGTGGGGGCGCGTGCCCGTGCGCGGGTCCCGCAGCCCCATCGGGCTGAGAGGGCCGTAGGCCAAAGCCTCCGGCCCGCGCGCGGCCAGCACTTCCAGGGGGAGGCAGCCCTCAAAGAAGCGTTCGTCTTCCGTCTCAAACCGGTGTCGTTGAATCGTCTCTGCCGCCAGTAAGTCGTTCACGAATCGCTCGTATTCCTGGTTGTTCAACGGGCAGTTGATGTAGTCTCCTCCGGAATCCTGGCTGGCGTCGCGCCCGTAGCGGCTGGCGCGATAGGCTTTGTCCAGGTTGATGGAATCCAGCGTGACGATGGGCGACATGGCATCGTAAAAATAGAGGTGGCGCTGGCCGCAGAGGTGTACGATCTCCTCCACCAGAGCGTCAGAGGTCAGCGGCCCGGTTGCCACGATGACCGGGCTATCCGCAGGAAGCCTCGTGACCTCCTCTCTCCGGATTTCAATGCGGGGATGTTGGCCGACGCGCTCCGTCACCAGGCGGCTGAACTCTTCGCGCCCTACGGCTAACGCGCTCCCTGCTGGCAACGCTGTCTCGTCGGCACAGGCAATGATGAGGGAGCCCAGGCGGCGCATCTCGGCCTTCAGGACACCGAGCGCGCGGTCCATCAGGTTAGAGCCGAGGGAGTTGGAGCAGACAAGTTCTGCCAGCCGGCCGGTGACGTGGGCAGGCGTGGCCCGATGCGGCCTCATCTCGTAGAGGATAACCTGAGCGTCTCGTTGCGCGGCCTGCCACGCTGCTTCCGCTCCGGCCAACCCGCCACCGATGACAATCAACTCAGTTGCCATAATCCCAACTCCGTCCGGTAATCCTTCACAGTTCCTGCCAACCGCACCAGTTGAGCATTGTGAGCACAATGGTCTTGGTGAGAGGGAGTAACTCGTTGTCAATTTTGGATCCGTTCTTCTACCATCTGTTTGGCCGCGTCTGGCCTGTCCCCCGGCAGAAGGAAGACGTAAAACTGAATCAGGCCGCTGCCGTAGTCCACCGCGGCTTTGTTCCTGCTCCTGATCCCGATGTGAGAGCAATGGAGGTTCACCCCCGGCCCAAAGCCGGTCGCCGCTCTTCGCGGAGGGCGACCAGCGTCTCATAACAGAGTCGTTGGCCCCTATTTTACACCATTCCCTAACCGTACCCAAGCGGGAGACTACCTACCCTTACCTCACCCTGAAAAAGGGGGAGGGGCCAGGGGATGGTAAGTCACGGCTGCAATTCACTCCGTCGCCAGTCCTGCCCCAAAATTGGAATGCACCCCAGAGGCACGGCCCTCGCCAGCCTTTTGCCGCGCTGCGATATGTGCTATACTGATAACACCTTTCCATTGCCGGAGGCAAGATGACCCATATCCTCAAGCGATTTGTGTCGCGCTCCCCGCTCTCTACTCAACCCACTCCAACGCCATCCCTGGCTTCCCACCATAACCAACCCCTGCGCTTTGGCTATCAGAACCCGTCGTTCGTGTGGCCCGACCATGCCCCTTACGAGATATTTGAGCACACCCAGGCCACGGCTCACCGTGTGGAGGAGATGGGGTTCTACTCTTTTTGGCTCATGGATCACCTGATCCAGATTCCGGGTGTCGGTGCGCCCGACGAGCCGTTTCTGGAGGGCTGGTCAACCCTGGCCGCCCTCGCACCCCTGACCCAACGTATCCGCCTGGGTATCCTGGTGACCTGCATTCATTACCGCACCCCCGCGCTCCTGGCGAAGATGGCAACCGGGATAGACGTCATCAGCCGCGGCCGCCTCATCATGGGCATCGGCGCGGGGTGGTACGACACGGAATACAAGCAGTATGGCTACGATTTCCCTATCCCTGCCATCCGTATCCGGCAGTTGGCGGAGGGCATCCAGGTCATTAAGGCAATGTGGACTACATCTCGCGCTACTTATGAGGGGAAATACTACCAGATCAAAGATGCGATTCTGGAGCCTAAGCCGATACAAAAGCCCCACCCGCCCATCCTCGTCGGCGGCGGGGGCGAGCAACTGACGCTGCGGGTCCTTGCCCGCCACGGCGACGCCGCGAACCTCTTCGGCGCGCCGCCGACCATCGCCCACAAGATTGAGGTCCTGCGCGGCCATTGTGAGAAAGTGGGGCGCGATTTCGGCGAGATTGAGATCACCAAGACCGATAGCATCATCATCGCCAAAACGCCCGGCCAGGTGCAAGCCAAACTGCGCCGCCTCGGCTGGGACAAGCGTCCCTACAAGGGCCTCTCCGGCACACCGACAGAGGTGACTGAGCAGGTGCGCACGTTCCAGGCTCTTGGCGTGACCCATCTCATCGTCAACGTGCCTGGGAACGATGAAGAATCGCTGGCCCTCTTCGCTGAAGAGGTCATGCCCGCTTTCCAAACCTAGAGAGGGCGTTTATCACCAGCCTATGCGCACGGTTGACATCATCGCCAAGAAGCGTGACGGCGGCGAACTAACGCCGGATGAGATTGAGTTCTTCGTGCAGGGTTTCACCCGCGGCGAGATCCCCGATTACCAGGCCTCGGCGTGGGCGATGGCGGTCTTCTGGCGCGGCATGACCGACGCCGAAACGACCGCGCTCACGTTGGCGATGGCCCGCTCCGGCGAGACGCTTGATCTGCACGACGTCGCGCCTATCGTGGTGGATAAGCACTCCACAGGCGGCGTGGGGGATAAGACGACGCTGGCGGTTGGCCCGGTCGTCGCCAGCCTGGGCATCCCTGTGGGCAAGATGTCGGGGCGCGGCCTCAGTTTCTCCGGCGGCACTCTGGACAAATTGGAGAGCATCGCCGGTTGGCGCGCCGGGCTGACCATCGCCGAGTTCAAGGCGCAACTGCGGGATGTGGGCCTCGTTGTTGCCGGGCAGACGGCGGACCTGGCTCCTGCCGATGGCAAACTCTATGCGCTGCGCGACGTGACCGGCACCGTTCCCAGCCTGCCCCTTATCGCCAGCAGCATCATGAGCAAGAAGATCGCCAGCGGCGCGGATGCCATCGTCCTGGACGTGAAAACGGGACGCGGCGCGTTTATGGAAGAAGAGGCCGAGGCTCTGCGACTGGCCGAACTGATGCTCAGGATCGGGCGAAGCATGGGGAGACGGATGGCCGCCGTCATCTCCGACATGAGCCAGCCGTTGGGCCGCGCGGTGGGGAATGCTCTGGAGGTGCGCGAGGCTGTGGAGACGTTGCGTGGCGGTGGGCCCCCCGATTTTCAAGAGCATACAATTGTGGTCTCTAGTGAGATGCTGCGTCTGGCGAACAGGGCGCGCGATGCCGAAGAAGGCCGCAGGTTGGCCGAGAGCGCGCTCCGCGCCGGCCGCGCTCTCGCCAAATTCCGCGAGTTCGCCGTCGCCCAGGGCGGTGATGGGAGGCAGATAGACGACCCCGCATTGCTGCCGCGCGCTCGCCTGGTGGAGCCGTTGCCCGCGCCGCGCTCCGGCTACCTGGCGGCGATGGATGCGAGGAAGATCGGCCTGGCGGTGGTGGATTTGGGCGGTGGCCGCGCTAAGAAGGGCGACCCGATTGACTATGCGGTGGGCGTCGTCCTCAGCGCGAAAGTGGGAGATCGGGTGGAGAAAGGCCAGCCTCTTCTCGTCATTCACGCCAACGATGAGGCAAGGCTGCGGGAGGCGCGGGCACGCTTGCTGGGAGCCCATACCTGGAGCGATGAGGCCGTCTCGCCGCCGCGCTTGATCCGGCGAGTGCTGGGATGATTTACCGCGGAGAACGCGGAGGTGCCAATCTTGTCCCTCTGAGGCGTTGATCGTCGGTTTCCAACCGACGGCAACCGGCCATAAAGCCTGCTCCGCAGGCTTAACAGGAAAGTACAGCCGTCGGATTTCATCCGATGGCGATGGCGGACTTTGACACGGCCCTACTATCGCGTCTGGCCTACCACGCAGCCGCGGCCCGCTCGCTCAGGATGCGCTGATAGACTGCCACCGTCTGCTGGGCGATGCGGTCCCAGTTGTACTCCTCGGTCACGACGCGCGCGGCGTTCTGCACCCGCTGCGCCGTCCATTCTGGATGTTGCAGCGTATGCAGGATTCCCCAGGCCAGCGAGTCGGGGTTACCAACATAGGTGGTGATTCCTGTCTCGCCGTGGCGCACGACTTCCCGCAGGCCGCCCACGTCGGAGACGACGACCGGGCAGCGCGCGGCCATCGCCTCTAACGCTACCATGCCGAAAGGCTCGTACAGGCTGGGAAAGACCGCGCAGTGGGCCACCCGGTAGAGGCGGTTGCGATCCTCGTTGCTAATGTAGCCACAAAAGAGTATCTTCTGTCCTACGCCTGACTCCCAGGCCCGCCGCCGGAGTCCATCTACCATGTCACCCCGCCCGGCGATGACGAACTTGGCCTGCGGCTGCGCGGCCAGCACGCGCGGCACCGCCTCTATCAGAACCTGCACACCCTTCTCGGCCACGATGCGCCCCACGTTGAAAACGATCTGCTCCTCTGGTAGCGCATACATGGCGCGGAAGCCGGTCAGGTCCACACCGTCGTATTGCTGGAACGGGGCGACGTCCACGCCGTTTGGCACAATATCCACCTTCTCAGCCGGCACGCCGAAGTAGCCGATGATCTCCTGCGCCATGTAGGCGGAGCAAGCGACGACGCGCCACGCCTCGTAGGTCAGCCACCATTCCGCACTGTGGATGGCGTGAGAGATGTCGCTCCCCAGGTTGCCCCGCCCGCGCCCCTTCTCTGTCGCGTGGATGGTTGCCAGTAAGGGCACGCGGTATTTCCGCTTGAGGGCGTTGGCAACAAAGGCCACCAGCCAATCGTGGGCATGGATGAGATCAAACCCGCCGCTTCTGCTCCACAGTTGCTCTGTGTATTGTTCAAGCGTTACGTTGGTTTGCCAGGCGGTCGTATAGACGTTGCCGTTGGTCGCGCCGGGGTCCACCCGATGAATCGTCGCCCCCGCCACGATCTCCCATTGATCGCCGCCGGCCCAGCGCGGCGTCAGCAGATCAATCTGGACACCCTGCCGCACCAGGGCCGGGATGATCTCCGTGACGTGCTTGCCGAGGCCGCCGACCAGATGGGGAGGGTATTCCCACGAGAGCATGAGCACGCGCATACGATGAACTCCTCCTGGCAGAACGGGTCAGGGAGGGGCAACGAGGTTCCCTTGTGAGAGACGATATGCGAACACCGGCGCCGACAACCAGCCGCCTTCTGGCGCGAACGATACGAACCCAACCAGACCCCGGCGCTGTGCCACGGAGAGAGCGTTGGCAACGCCGCGGCGGGTAGGTCCGGCATCGTGACGAGTGTCGTCCGCCAGCGCGTCCAGCAAAACCTGCGTCGCGTCGTAGGCCAGCGCCGCGTAGGGGCCGGGCTCCTTGCCCGCCAGGGCCCGATACCCTTCCACAAAAGAGGCCGCCAGCGTCATACTTCGCACGGCGGGCGCGCTGCTTACCCAGACAAGACCTTCGGCTGCTACACCCGCCCTCTGCCGGAGGATGTCTCTGCCCGCCTCCGGCCCAGAGACTACCGGAGCCTGGATGCCTTGCTCTCGCGCCCCGACGATAAAATCGGCAACCGCTTCCACGTCGCCCGTGACGATGAGAAGATCAGGGCTGGCTTCTTTAAGAGCGTCCCAACCGGGCTTATCCCAAACCACGTCGGCAACCAACATCAGACCCTGCCGTCTGAGGATCGCTGCCACCGCATCGGCCAGGTCGTCGCCTCCGGCCCGCACCAGCACCGGGCGTCGCGCGCGGGCTTGCATGACGGCGTAGGAGCCGATTGCCTCGGCCAATACTGCGTTAGAGGCGAAGAGCCGGAACCCGTAGGGCCGGGATGTGCCGAGCGTCGTCGCATTCACAGGCCCCACGGCGATCCAGGGCAGGGCGCTGCGGGCCAACATGGGCGCGGCAGCATCCGCCGTGGCTGCCGAAAAGGGGCCGATGACCCCCATCACGCCCTTGTCAGCCGCCCTCTTCTCGGCGGCACGCCGGGCTTCCTCCGGATCAAAGCCATCATCCAGGGCGACCAGTTCCACGCCCCAACCGGCGACGCCTCCCGCGTCGTTTCGCTCCTGGATCGCCAACTTCACCGCGTAGAGCACTTCATAGCCTAAAGGGCGGTGCAGCCCTTCAAAAGGAGCCAGGAGGCCGATCTTGACCAGCGGGCGCGTGGAGCCGGGCATCCGGCAGCCTGCCAGAAGGAACACAAACAGCAGAAACAGCGCCCCGAGTCTATAACGCCTGGGCGAGATCATAGTATGGAAGCGATTGAGCCGCCAGTTAGAAACAGATGGCAATCCGCCGGGAAGCCGTTGTTGTAAGGGCGAGGCATACCTCGCCCTTGATATTACACGAACGGACAGCCGCCGGATTCCATCCGCTTGCGGGCCTTAACGTTGGTAGCGAGCGACGTTGATCTCGTGTTCGGCCAGGGTTTGCGCGAACACGTGCCCGCCGTCGCCTGTTGCCACGAAGAAGCAATACGCCGTAGGGCGTGGTCGCACCGCCGCCAGGATGGCGGAGAGGCCAGGATTGCTGATAGGGCCCGGAGGCAGCCCCGGATAGAGGTAAGTATTATAAGGTGAATCCACCTTTTTATACTCCTCCACCGAGGTAGGCTGCCACCACCAATTGCCGGGCACCCCGCGCGCATATTGCACCGTCGGGTCAGCCTGCAGATAGCGACCCCCTGCTTCTTTGGTGCAAACGTCGCTCAAGCGATTGAGATAGACACTGGCAATGAGTGGACGCTCGTCGGCGCGCACAGCCTCGCGCTCTACGATAGAGGCAAGGGTAGTGAGTTCGTGGAGATTCAGGCCCGCAGCCTGCGCTTCCTGTATGATCTCCGGCGTTACCTTCGCCGCGAAGTTGTCCAACATCCGGCGCAAGAGGTCTGCGGGCGCGGCGCGGGCCGGAAGACGGTAGGTATCCGGGAACAGGTAACCTTCCAATGAAGTCCCCGGCGATCGTCCGGCGAGGAAAACGTAGGGGCCAAGCCCCGCCGCTGCCGGATCACCAGCGCGCACCAGTTCCAGGAAGCGACGCCCATCGGTGATGTTCTGTTGGGTCAGCAGGTCGGCGATCTGTTCTGCCCGCCATCCCTCCGGGATCGTGACGGCAATCTCGTCCACGCGCGCTTTCTGCAACCTCTCCGCGATCTCCTGCATCGTCATGCTGGGAGCCAGCTCAAAGTCGCCGGCCGCCAGTCGCCGGTCAATGCCGTAGTAGCGCATGTAGAGCTTGAAGATGTTGGCATCGGATACGAAGCCTTCCTGCTGTAGCCGCGCCGCTACCTCGTCTGCCGTCTCGCCTGCTGCGATGGTGAAGGGTTGTAACTCGGTGCTCGCCCCTGCTGGCTGCTCCACAAACTCGCGTTGCCAGCGCAGGTAGAGCCCAAGACCGAAATTCTCCAATCGCTCCAGCGTGAGCCCTTCCTGTTCGGGCTCGCCAACGGGCTCCAGGAAGGCGGTCTCGTGCTGCGGACGGCTTTCCCACTGCCCTTTCAGGTGCCGTCCCGCGACGACGCTGGCCAGACCCAGGATCGCCAGCGTAGCCAGAAAGATAATGAAGCCGAGGAAGTTGCGAACCGTAAATATGCGGAACATAGAGATCCTATGACCATCCTAAAACGCCAAAAACAGACTATCTCAAAAGTCAGCGGATAGGTAGCCTGTCGGCTTGCCCTGCCGAGTACGGCTGGGCGTACACGGCGCCGACTGGGTGCAAGCGACGCCGACCAGGTGCAAGCGACAGATTAGCGGATGCTCCCTTTCATGCGTAGGCACATGCAGCACGCAGGTTCGCTCTACATTTCTAAGAGGCTGTCTGGGAAGCCTGGGGACAGGTCGCCATCGGATGAATCCGACGGCTGGTATGTCAAACCCGCAGAGCGGGTTTTCTAAAGGTGGCCGTCGGTTTCTAACCGATGGCCGGAACTTTTCAGACAGTCTCTCATTCGTTAGGTTTCTTTTCCCGTGTTGGCCCTGCGCGCGTCCAGGTAATCTTGCAGAATAATCGCCGCCGCCTCTGCATCCACCGATGCCCGCGAAGGTGAACGTCCGGCTATCTGCCGTCTCTCTAAGGCGACATCTGTGGAGAGCCTCTCATCCCACAGCAGCACAGGGACGACCAGGTGCTCTGCCAGGGCCTGCGCATAGCGCGCCACACGCCGCGCCTGCAGCCCTTCGCTCCCGTTCATGTTGAGAGGATGCCCGACGATAACAGCCACCGCCCGCCGCTCACCGGCCAGGCGGGCCACTGTGGCGAAATCTTCGCGTCGCGAGGCGCGCACGACCGTCATCCAGGGCGTTGCCAGCGTTCCCGTCGGGTCGCTGTACGCGACCCCGATGCGCCGCTCGCCTACGTCCAGGGCGAGGAAAGGGCCAGGCGGCAGAGTCTCACGGGGCGGCATCGGCATATCTGACATAGACCCGGATGCGCCACGGCAGCAGAGGCATCAGCCCGTATTGCTCTACGTACCAATCGGGCCCCACGGAGATCTGCGGCGGCTCCTGCAAGGCGATGTGCCCCTGAAGGACAGAACCGGCGTCCCCCATCGCCAGGCCATACAGCATCTGCCGCACCAGGCCCGTGTCTATCTGGCGCACGATGAAGCCCGATGCGTTCATGGTGAACTGCGCCCGGTCCTCGGAGGCGGAGGTGACGGGGCCAGGTTGTATCTTCAAGCCTTCGGCCAGGAGGCGGCCTTCCGGGGGCACCAGGGCTGCCAACGCTCTTTGGGCAATTGTGCGGGCGGAGTCGCCATCCACAGCCAGGCCGCGCGCCCGCACCCGCAACTTGACCCGCAGCACCGGCGCCACTTCTCCGGCGAAGCGATCAAAAGTCTCGGCCAACACCACCGTCCCCACCGTCTCCGGTGGTACGAATTCGCCTGCCTGCAAGGCATCAGCCAGGCGCGCGTAGGCTGCCTGCTGCAACTGGCGCTCGGTAGCCTCGCGTAGCCGGTCCTTGTCGGCCTGGGCCACGACGGCCACTTCGCTCAGGTTTCCGCCCGCTGCGGGTTGCTCATTCACAACCCGCACCAGCAGGCTCACGGGCCCTTCCACGTTGTTGATGGTAAAAGCCCGCACGTTCCCACGTGGGCCCGGATCCAGGGCTTCCACCTCTGCTTCGGCGGTGGAGCCGACGGCAGCAGGCAGAGTAGCCGTGACCGTGGTGCGAAAACGAATGGTGTCGCCGGTGGAGGTTCCTACGACGGTGCCGGGCGGAACAACGATCTCCTGAGCGCGGCGGTTGATGAAGATGACCTTCCCTTTCGCCCGGTCTGCCGGCGCGTTGCGTCTGCCGGAGGTTGCGATCTCGCCGGTTCCCTCTACGTCAACCGTCACGGTACGGGCCGGGATGAGCCGTGCTGCGAAGTCGGGTTGGGTGATGGCACGGTCTGCGA